>JAFGIX010000039.1 GCA_016929395.1 Candidatus Zymogenus saltonus | reverse complement strand
TATATTTTAAAAACCAACGGGGGAAACAGGCCGCATGATCCACCTTAAAACCCCCGTTTCACTGTCTACCATATTGGGTCCACTTCACTCTCAGCTTAATTGTTATAATGATCCGACCACCGGCTGTATATGATACCTACACCGGCTCGAAGGCCTTTATATCCTCGAGAAGCTCCAATACCTTGAGGTAAAGCCTGTCCCTCTTCTTCAATATCTCCTCCTCTGTCCTGCCGCCGTAGTCGTGCATACCTTTAGAGGTCTTGGCCCCCAGGTGTCCCCTGTTTACCTTATCATCGATGAATTTGTTCTGGAGCCCGTAGGACTTTATCACGTCGTTTACGAGGTCGAGGCCCGTGAAGTCGAGTGTCTGGGCGACGCCCACAACCGGCAGCCTTATCCCGAGGCTCGTCTTTACGGCAAAGTCTATATCCTCAGGGGTGGCCCAGCCGTTCTCCAGCAGGTCAAAGACTGCAAGGCTGATGTTGTTCTGGATCTTGTTGACGATAAAGGAGCGGGTGAACTTGGACATCACGACCGGCTTTTTGCCGAGGCGTTCCATGAGGCCTGCCGTTTTTGCTACGGTCTCTTTCGATGTCTCCGGTCCAGGGACGACCTCCACCAGCGGGATGATGTGGGGCGGGGCAAACCAGTGGGCGATTATTAGACGCTCCGGCCTCTTTACCTTTACGGTGGAAAAAATGTCGATTCCGGAAGTATTGCTCGCAAGGATAACGTTTTCCGGCAAAAGGGCGTCCAGCTTTAAGAAAACCTCCTCCTTCACCTCGGGAACCTCGGAGACGGCCTCGACGGCGAAGTCTATTTTGATCGCCGCGTCTTGAAGGTCCCTCGTGGTGTAGACACGGTCAGAGATTTCATCTATCCCGTCCGGGTCCACGTGACCGAACTCCGCCAGGGTTTCGAGGTTGGATTTGATAAGCCTTTTCGCCTTTGTCAGGGCCTCCTTGTCCCTGTCGACCAGGGCCACCTCGACGCCCGACTGGGCGAAGACCTGGGCTATCGAATGGCCCATTACCCCCGCGCCTATAACGAGGGCTCGCTTGACCTGCACAGGTTCCATAATAAACCACCTCCACTTACTGTAAGTTTTTAAAACTAAAAAACAGGAGATACAATAGACTCTCTTCAAGACCGATCACTATTCTTCTTTAATCCATAAAGCATCCTCTTTATCCCAACCGCTCATTTTTTTATTCCGGCCGCCGACTTCAAGGGGCGGGCCTTCGCCGGCCAAGACCGGGAACGATTCTGTTTGGCTTAACTCATTTCTTCCTCGCCTCGATGTATAACATCGGCACGGTGAGCCTCAGCCCGCCCCTCCTCTCCGCGATTCTGTTCAGGTTCGCCTCGAGGGCGGAGAAAAACTCCTCGGCCTCTCCCGACGGGATGACCCCCTTCCAGCCGCCGAGGAAGCCGACCCTTATCAGCGAGTGATTGAAAAGGGAGCTCCCGTCGATAAAGCGCATGGCAAAGGAGTCTTTCTCTACTTTAGTGATGGCAAAGCCGGCGTCCTTCATGATTTTCGTAGTTGCCTTTGCCGTCAGCCTGTGCCCTATATGTCTTTCAAGGCCGTCCATGAGATCGTTCCTCTTCAGCTCGCGGATCGTTTTCCTGTAGCAGTCGTAGAACTCCCTCATGTGGCCCACGGGGTTTGTCGTAAGTATCATCCTTCCCCCCGGCTTAAGGACGCGGTGGGACTCATTAAGAACGGCTTTCGGGTCTTCAAAGTTGTTGATCCCGAGGTTCGAGACGACGAGATCGAAGGTATTGTCCTTGAGCGGCATCGAGGAGCCGTCTCCCGAAACGACGCCACAGTTTTGCACGCCCTTTGCCCTTATCTTGTCGTTTGTTATTTTGAGTGAGCCGGTGAGAATATCGATTCCGAAGACCCTCGACGACTCCCCCAGCCTCTCGGCCAGCTCGATTAAGGGGAAGCCTGTCCAGCACCCGACGTCGAGCACGGCCATTCCCCTTCGCATCGGTACGTTTTCGAGGAGCATCAGCCCGAACGGGGAAGACCAGAGGGATAGCTCGTCCAGGGAGGAGACGAAGTCGGGGTCATCTATGTCGAACCTGAATTCGAGGTATCTTTTCATCTAGTCGTTCACCTCGGCAAAGGCCCTCACCGGAAAGGACGCCCCCCGGACGATACGTAACGGCACGGCCGAGAACCTGAAGCCGTCCCTGGGGAGCCCGCCGAGATTTCTTAGGTTTTCTACAATGAGTATCTCGTTTTTGAGGAGCCTCGTGTGGACAGGCCTCGACTTGTCCGTCGTGTCGTCGACGTTCAGGAAATCGACCCCGACAAGGGCCGCCTTTGCCGATATGAGAAGGTCGACGAACTCCCGAGAGAGATAGGGGACTTCCTCGAGATACTTCTTTTCCCCCCAGAATCCGTCGAGTCCCGTCCTGATCAAGACGGCCCTTCCCGTAAGCTCTGATTGGTCGACAACGAAGTTCAGGGGGCGGTTGCTCGGGCCGCCGACCGAATCTTTCCTGTCGAGGACGATCCCTTCGATCCCGGCGACCTTCTCAAGGGGTATCCGGCTCAGGTCGGCGCCGTCCCGGTGGCGGTGAAAGGGGCTGTCTATATAGGTGCCGGCGTTTGTTACCATGGAGATCTTCCCGATGTAGAACTCCGCTTTGTCGTCGTAGTTCGGCCTCGACCGCTCGTGGTCGAGGTGGGCGCCGATCTCGATATTCCCGAGCCCCGGGTAGGCCTCCATCCCGTCCGCCAGGGCGTGGTTCAGCTCAATGTATCTGACCATAATTAAATGACTCCTAAAAAGAAACTTGCTTTTTAACGGACCGCCGTCTTATTATCGAATTTCGGCATCCCCTCGACGAACTCCATCATAGATTTTGAGGGGGAGCAGTTGAACGTGAGCGTCCCGAAGATCAAGAGATCGTACTTTGTGAGGAGTCCGTAATCGAAGTTTCGCACCACCGGGTACGTGTCTACGGAGTGCTTCTTGGACAGCAACTCCGCGAAGACCTCGCCTATCGTTCTCGTGCTGCCGGACCCGGAGTGGTGGACAACGGCTATCCTCTTTTCGCCCATTTTCCCTCGAAATATGTATTAAAACAGATTCCCCGGCCGCAAGGTTAATGCGCCAGCCTCCCTTAACCAAATAAACTATCATTTTTAATACGTTTTGTAAAGGGGGCAGTTTGTATGTATACATATATAGACCGGTATCATCTCCACCTCCTATCCCTAAAAGCCGGAAAACAGATGTAACAGCAAATATCTATTGTTTGCGGAACTCCACTTCCATACCGTAGCGGGAGAATCAGTCAATACCGTTTATTAAGACCGGAGATGGGTCTGAAGGTGTAAATGGGATAAGGGTAAGGGATGGTGCGGATGGACTTCGTTAAGATGCTTCTGAAAAGTTAGGGGGTTGCGTGATGGGGTGATGGACCAGTAAAATTACATATTAATAAGGGGGCGATGGCCCCCTCACTTTATTAACAAATTAGATTAATTACTAATAAAATGATATGTTTGTAAAAAATTCTTGACATTCTCTACTGTCAGATGTAACATATCCCCAATTGAATGGGGGGTTGGCCTCATTATATGGCGTCCTAAGGGGGGTGGGGGTTAGCGGATGTAATTTGGGGTGGGAAAAAAATGATGTGGCGAGCTAAAATGGTCTTCCTTTAAAGATAGGCGACCTTTTATTGAGATCGGCGGACCATAAAGCCCTCGTACCCGTTTTCTGTTTTTACGGCCGTTATGACGTTTTAAGTTTTATCTTACCGTTTCCTGCCCTCAGGGTGGATCAGCGTAACGTTTTGAAATAAATGTGTATTCATACTAATGAATAATTTGGAGGAGGAAATCATGAGACGGAAACTATTATTGATGGTTTTTATGGTTGTGTTGGTGTTGTCCGCAGGGGGAACCGTGATCGGGCAACCGTTGGATTGTTATAACTATGGTGAGTCAATTCAATATGGAAGCGGATGGTGCGACCTCAAGCCCCCGATAAACTTGGCTGAGGAAACATGCTTGAAGCTTACTATCGGCGGAACCGCAACAAAGGTACTTGTCCGTCTTCTTAAGGGCGGCGAAGATCCAAATTCGGCTGTGGGTCTGATAGGCGATCCTATTACGGTGCCGAGCAATAGAATTATAATAGTAAAGCTCAAAAAGGCATATCTAAATGTGGTTCAGGTATCCGTTCATGGAAATCCAAGCCCATTTGGGATCGATCTTGGAATTAACAACGGCCCCGCAAGGCTCGATATGGTTGAAAAAGTAGATTGCCCGGCCGAAAAGTAGAGGTTTAAAGATGCATTTAGAATTGATTTTTACAATCTTAAGTTTAGCTGTATCGATAGGCGGAGTTGTTGCTTATTTTACTAAAAAGCCTTGTTCTTCCACAATAATCTTGATAATCCTTATTGTGCTGGTGTTAATAAGTGGTGTGGAAATAGGTAGGTATTTTTCTCATAAGCATAAAATTGATTTTGTATCTAAAGAGATAGAGGAATGCCTTTTGGAAAAGGGTCCGAGAACAATAGAGCAGCTTAAGCTACTCGTTCCCGTCGATGACACTTCCGATCTTTATGAGGCCGTAAACAAACTGGTTGAGTCGAAAGTCATCAAATACGATGTCAGGATACTTTATGATGAACAGAGGAATTCTTATCAAGTTGGGGTCTATGTGATAAAGTTTTTAGGGGATTGAAAAAACGGGTTTTAGAATAACCAACGGGTCAGGATGGTGAGGATAGACTTCGTTAAGATGCTTCTGAAGAGCAAGGGGCTTGCGTGAGAGGGTGGGCCAATAAAAACTCTATGTTTGATAAGGGGGGGTGATGGCCCCCCCTTATTAGTTATTCAGCATTTAATCGCTCTATTCTATGAACTCGATCTTTAAGATATTGTCGCAATACTCAAATAAAACTTTTGGAGTTAAAGAATTTCTTGGTATAGATAGCCACTTTTTATTGTCCTTATAACCATCAATATCAGGGAAATCTATTTTTTCAAGAGACTTGGAAGAACCATCTTTGTATGTAATTGTAACGTCGTAACAATCTACCAAATTCTCATCAAACATTCCACAATCACAGCCGTTTCTACGTATTTTAGTAATCTCAAAAGCCTTAATTATAGATATTTCGACTTCATTGTCTTCCCAACAGGGAGCAAAATCCATACTCTTTCCATCATCATGACCACAACTGATACTTGTAATAGTATATGATTCGCCATCTCTCAGACAGATAATAGCTGAATGACTTGTCCTTGGCCAATAGTTGTAGACTTCACAAAAACCAGATATTGAAAAAAGGCACGCGATAGCGAGAACGACTTAAAAAATGATAAATCTTCTCATAACACTCTTTTTTTCCTCCTAATTATGATTAAAAAATGATTTTTTAGAAAACTCTAACATTTGCTCACCAATATAGAATTTTAAAGCACTTATCAAGTTTGTTCCATAAATTTATTTTACAAAATTACTTCTACAACTCTTTCTAAAACCGAAAATATATAAAAAATAGTCCCGCTCCATTCCCAACCCAAAATGCAAAAAATTTATCTGCGAATTGTGAATCTTCAAGGAAAACAAGAAAATTGTATACATTTGCCGGCGATAATCTTCGGCAATTAAAAGAAATAATTGAAAATAGGGGCAAATTAGTATATAATCAGAAGGTTATTCATTATCTCTTTTGGAGGTCAGGGGGGATATGATAAAGACCGAGAGACGCTACAGGAGCATTCTCAAGACCGTAAGCTGGAGGATTTTTGCGACGATGACCACGATCACCATCGTGTATTTGTTTACGGAGAGGATCGTGTTGTCACTTGAAATCGGTATGGTCGAGGTCGTGTCGAAGATGATACTCTACTACTTTCACGAGAGGGTCTGGAACCTCGTGACGTTGGGCAAGTGGAATCACCCGTTATCGTACATCAAGATCGATAAGGAGCTGAACGAAAAGGATAAGGAGATTATCCTGAATAGTTTGAAAGAGCTGGGCTATATAGAGTAGTTGAAATTGATATAAGGAGACGGACTTTGAGCGGAAATGAAAAAGAAACTGGATCTTTCAGGTATCACGGGGGCCTGGACTCTCCCGTAAACAAGGTGCTTGGGGCGAAGGAGACGGAAGAGATCAAGGGGAGGGCAAAAGAGCTTAAGACTATAAGGGTGTCCGTAGCCGACCTCCCCACGATAAGGAGGATAGGAGACGGGGCCTTGAGTCCCCTCGCCGGCCCCATGAACAGCGATGCCTTCGGGCGTGTTTTGACGGACGAGAACATCGTCTCAAACGGCGCCAAGTACGCCTGGGCTATACCAATCTCCCTTCCGGCCACCGATGAGGAGGCCGCGGCGCTGAAGGGAAAAAAGGAGGCCCTTCTTTTAGGGCCGAAGGGGGAGCCGGTGGGGTATCTCGAGGTAGAGGATATCTTCCCCTTCGACAGGGATCTGTATCTAAAGACCGTATACGGCACCTACAGGGTGGACCACCCCGGGGCGGCGATGGTAATCGCCGACGGGAGAATGATGATGGTCGGCGGGAAGCTCTCCGTTTTCCCGGAGACCTACGAGGGCCCCCTGAGTAAATACATATTCCCCCCCGGGGAGACGAGGAGGCTCTTCAGGGAGAAGAAGTGGGAGCGGATAATCGCCTTTCAGACGAGAAATCCCCTCCACAGGGCCCACGAATACGCGATGGTGATAGCGGTCGAGAGGCTGACCCGGGACGGCCACTTCGCCGGAGTCGTCCTGAATCCGCTGTTGGGGGAGCTCAAGTCGGACGACGTTCCCGCTGCGGTCAGGATGGAGTGCTACCGCGTCCTCCACGACAAGAGGCTCCTTGGAAGAGGGGATAAGGACGAGTCGCTCTGGAAGGAGGTGGGCTACGACCTCAACGACCAGTTCGAGCTTCTTGGGCTCGAGATAAAGATGTTTTACGCCGGGCCGAAGGAGGCCGTGATGCACGCCATATACAGGCAGAACTACGGCTTTTCCGACATCATCATCGGCAGGAAGCACGCGGACGCCCCCTTCGACGACGGTACCCCCATTTGGGGGGATTTCGACGCCCAGGAGAAGTTCGAGAACCTCAACGGGGAGCTTCTGATAAACAACCTGAACATCGGCTTTGCCGCCTACTACGAGGAGCTGGGTAGGGTAGGACTCGTCTCCGAGCAGAGCGAGAAGGGATTGAAACCGGTCACGATATCGGGGACCGAGCTTCGGGGAATGCTCGGAAGGGGGGAGGTCCCCGACGAGAGGTTTATAAGGCCCGAGGTCTCAAATATACTGATCGAATACTACAGCGGGCTCAAAGATGGAAGATAGAAAGGTGGTTATAATCGGTCTCGATTGTCTTGAGCCTACCCTCGTTGAGAGGTGGATAGATGACCTGCCGAACCTCAAGCGCATTATGGAAGAGGGTATTTACGGGAAGATCAGGAGCACCGATCCCCCGATAACGATACCCGCCTGGTCGGCGATGATGTCCGGCTACTCTCCCGGCTCACTGGGGCTTTACGGATTCAGGAACAGGGGCGATTTCTCGTATGACGCCCTGAAGCTGGCCACCTCCCGCACCGTGAAGAAAAAGAGGGTCTGGGATATACTCTCCGACAGGGGAAAGAAGGTCGTACTCCTTGGGGTGCCCCAGACCTATCCGCCGAACAGGGTCAACGGGCAGATGGTCAGCGGGTGGCTTACGCCCGATACGAGCGCCCAGTATACCTACCCCACTTCGCTTAAAAGCGAGCTGGTCGACGTCTTCGGGGAATATATCATCGACGTAAAGGATTTCAGGACAGACGACAAGGAGCGGCTCTTGAGGGAGATATACGCCTTTTCCAACCAGCACTTCGATATTGCGGAGTATATGATCACCAAGAAGAACTGGGATTTCTTCATGATGGTGGATATGGGCCCCGACAGGTTTCACCACGGATTCTGGAAGTTTTTTGACACGACCCATCCCAAGCACGTTCCAGGAAACGAGCTCTCCGACTGCGTCAGGGAGTACTACATCTTTCTGGACGGAAGGCTGGGGAGACTGCTTAAGAAAGTCCCGGAAGAGAGCGTGATTGTCGTGGTGAGCGACCACGGGGCGCAGCCGATGATGGGGGGGGTGGCGATAAACGAGTGGCTCATCGATAAGGGCTACCTGGCGGTCAAGGATTACCCGAAGGAGCTTACCCCCATAAGAAAGATAGAGATAGACTGGGAGAAGACGAAGGCCTGGGGCGAGGGGGGATACTACTGCAGGATATTCGTCAACGTCAAGGGGAGGGAGCCGAAGGGGGTTGTCGATCCGGGCGATTACGACGACTTTTTAAACGAGATTATCGACGAGATATCGAATATGAAAGACGAGTCGGGAAATCTCATCGGCAACGTCTGCTTCAGGCCGGGCGATCTCTACAGGGAGGTCAATGGGATACCGCCCGACATCTTTGTATATCTGGGAAACCTCAGGTACCGCTCGGTTGGCTCGCTGGGGGTTGGCGGGTACATCACATACGACAACGACACCGGGCCGGACGACGCAAATCACTCGTTTTACGGGTTCTTCGCCATGTCAGGAACGGAGTCGAGGGGGGTGCGGGACGGCATTTCAATAGTTGACGTGGCGCCGACGGTACTGTCCCTATTCGGAATCGACGCCCCGGATGATATAGAGGGAAAGGCAATTAAATAGGATTTTCATGTTATGAAGGAGATAGGACGGTCACGGTTTGCCAGTTTGGATATTTATAAGGTTAATAAAACGATAGATGGAGGTTTAAGTGGGAAAAAAAGATGACAGGGGGGTTACCCTCTGGTTTACAGGAATGTCCGGCAGCGGAAAGAGCACGGTCAGTGAAATAGTCGAGGAAGTCCTGAGGGATGCGGGCTACAAGGTGGAGGTATTGGACGGGGACGTCGTCAGGACGAATCTGAGCAAGGGGCTGGGATTCTCCAAGGAGGACAGGGATCTCAATATCAAGCGGATAGGCTTTGTCTGTAACCTCCTTACGAGAAACGGCGTGGTAGCGATAGCCGCCGCCATCTCCCCCTACAGGGAGGTCAGGGACTACAACCGGAAGGAGATCGGCGATTTCATCGAGGTGTTCTGCAAGTGCCCCCTCGAGGTCCTGATAGACAGGGACGTCAAGGGCCTGTACAAGAAGGCTCTGGCGGGCGAGATAAAGAACTTCACCGGGGTTTCGGACCCCTACGAGGAGCCGGAGAATCCGGAGGTGACGGTCAATACCGACCTGGAGACCCCGGAGGAGAGCGCCAGGAAGGTCCTGGACAAGATGATAGAGCTCGGGTATGTCGATATCGAGAGGCTGAAGTCGGCGATCGGCACGGAAGACGAGGAGAAGATTAAAAAGCGACTGGAAGACCTCGGGTATATATAGGGGGCTGTTGGGAATGGTCATGGGGCGATGGACGGCGGATTGATTGTAGGAGATGTTGGCTTATATATGGACATAGACGTCCTGTTGACCTGTTGAATGTTGTAGTGGGTCGATCCTTGGGACTGTTGCGGTGAACTTTGGCAGCGAAGATTTTCGGTTTATATGCGGTGTTTTATGTGTGATGGGAGCACTCCTGGCTTGTAGTTTATGACTGTTTTAAGCGGATCGTATTGATCCGCATCTGAGCGAAATCTCAACATCTAGGAGTAAAAATTCTAAAAGGGGGCGGATTTGAACCCGCCCCCTTTTCCAATTTTATAACAAAATTTCTCGGCCCGTCCTCGCCTTCCGTTTTTACGGCCAAAAACACCTTGAAAAAAGGGGAGTTTGGATTTATACTTTATCTAAATTATATAAATCTGGAGGATCTTATGGAAAAAAAGAGTTTTTATAAGAGGTTCATCTCCCCTCAGCTGACCGTTATCATCATAATGGCCATATCCTTCCTGGTCTATCACTACTCCCACATGCTCAAAAACTACACGCTGTTTCAGATTTTGTCAACATCTTCGGGGATATTGATAATGCTGACCCTCTGGTTCGGGACGTTCTACATCTATTCCCTGGCGTATCTTCGCGGGGCGTCCCTTTTCGAGAGGATCGTCGCCTGTTTTATTCCCGCCTTTCTCTGGGCCACCAAGGAATCGATAATCATGGCAGGGATATACAGCGTGCCCGAGGCTATATACTTCTACCTCAGCGTGGTCGACCAGTGGCTCGTATCCACCATGATTGCGGAGATGGGGATTTCGGAGCTTCTCTTGAGGAGAGCGGCCAGAAAACGGGGGGTTGTGCACAAGAGGGGGCCTGCCGTCGCGATCATCGCGATTGTTATCGGGATCGGGAACTTCCTGTTTACCCTTTTGTGGGACGTGGGGGTCAACCACTTTTACATCTTCATGGACGGCTACAGGGCAATCTTCTGCTCCGGGATGATGTAGGGGTGTGCTGCCGTCAAAAATTCACAATTCGTATTGAGTGAGGTTTGATATGTCGGATAAAAAAGATAAGACCTTTTTAGATAGGGAGTTAAACAGGCGGGAAGCCTTGAAGACGATGGGGGCTGTTTCGGCGGCGGGGCTTGTGGGACTTTCGGGGCTCTCGATCCCGAGTATATCGAGGGCGGAGAAGCGCCCCAACATAATCTTCATCCTGAGCGATGACCACAGGTGGGATCACCTGAGCTACGTGGGCCATCCCTTCATCGAGACCCCGAACATGGATAGGCTCGCCAAGGAGGGGGTGCACTTCGACAACGCGTTTGTCACCACCTCGCTGTGCAGCCCCAGCCGGGCGAGTTTTCTTACAGGCACCTACGCCCACACCCACGGCGTAAAGAACAACATCACGGTCTGGAACAACGAAAACGTCACGTTCATGGAGCTTCTGAAGGGAGCGGGCTACGACACGTCATTTATAGGCAAGTGGCACATGCCGGGCAAGCTCCCGAAGCTTCGCGGCGTGGATCAGTTCGTGACCTTCACCGTCCAGGGGGGCCAGGGACGCTACTTTAACTGCCCCTTAATCGTCGACGGGGTCGAGATGCCGTCGAGAAAGGCGTATATAACCGAGGAGCTGACCGACTGGGGGATCGAGTTCATCGAAAAAGAGCGGGAAAACCCGTTCTGCCTCTACCTCTCCCACAAGGCGGTTCACCACCAGTTCCTCCCTCCGGAGGACCTGAAAGACCTCTACAGCGATGTGGAGGATCTCCATCTCCCGAAGGACTTCGATCCGTGGGTGACGCTGACCGACGGCAACCTATACTACGGGATGCTCGGCATAATGCAGCAGAAATACCGCAACTACTGCCGCGCTTTGGTGGCGCTCGACCGGGAGATAGGACGCCTCCTCGACAAGCTGGACGAGATGGGAATCGCCGACAACACCATAGTAATCTACGCCGGGGACAACGGCTATTTCTGGGGGGAGCACAACCTGGTGGACAAGCGCTTCCCCTACGAGGAGTCGATGCATATCCCCTTTATAGTCCGCGCACCCGGGATTATCCCCGATCCGGGGAGGCGGGCCGGGCAGATGGTCCTTAACGTCGACCTCATGCCCGCGATACTCGAGATGGCGGGCATTAAAGTGCCGGATAAAGTGGAGGGGGAGAGCTTCGTGCCTATCCTGAAAAGCGGGAGAGCCGAAGGGAGGGAAGCGTGGCTCTACGAGTATTTCACCGACTACCCGTATCGGGTTCCGCCGAACTTTGCCGTAAGGACCAACACCCACAAGTACATCGAGTTCGAGGGCAGGAGAGGAAGGGAGCTCTACGACCTCGTAAGCGACCCGAAGGAAAAGGTGAACCTAATCGGAACGGAGGAGGGCGAAAGGCTTTTGCCCGATCTCAAGGCGAAGCTGGACGAGCTGAAGGCGGGGTACGGTCTCTGATTTTAATCCTGATTTGATTATATAGACTTGGTTTGAATCAACCGGGGCTTACCTATATGGTAGGCCCCTTTTTTTGCAATTAATTCAAAAACACTGCTTTTATAGTAATGTTCAATAATGTTTCACATTTGAATAATCATGATATTTTTTGCCGTATTACTATTTTATCTGCTCATAGCATTGACACTAAAAGAAAGTATGATAAAATTTACAATATAGGCTGAAAGGTCTCAATGTTTATAGGAATTTACGTGTCATAACCATCATATAAAGGAGTAAAAAAATGGTACTGTTTGAAAACGAGAGCTACAGGCTCTCGATAGATGAATCCGTCCCGTGTCTGGAATGGATAGGAAAGAAGTTTATGGCTTCCCAGGATTTCAGGACTTCGGAAGAGAAGAGCCTCGAGTTTTTTAAGGAATACAAGGTTAAATACCCCAGGCTTCAATGGTTTGTTGACGCGAGGGATATCGGCTTCATCTCGGAAGAGGATACTGCCTGGGTGGCCGAGGTCATTCTTCCGGCGTTTGCATCCTCCGGGCTGAGAAAGGAGGCGTTTGTCGTCCCTTCGAGTCACTTTGGAAAGATAGCGATAGATAATTACAGGTCCGATGCCGGCGAGACGATCGAGATAGAGGTATTTGACAATGTGCAGAAGGCAAAGGATTGGCTCAAGAAGTAAATTTATAGCCGTTTTTTTTCTTGATTGGGGCTTGCAGTTGATGTAAGCCCCTACTTTTTTTCATAAACATCAGAGTGCCTTATATACCCGTACCTCCCGTTGACCCTGACCGCCGCCATTCCCTCGGAGAACCACCCCGTCCAGTCGTAGCGGGGGGGGACTACGAACTTCCCCGTCTTGTCGATGAAGCCCCACTTTTTGACCCCAAACCGTGTTACGTGGTCTGCGTGGGCGAGCCCCTCGTGGAAGTTGCCCGACCTCCCCTCGAGAACGATCCTGACCTTTCCCGTCCCGTCGATGAAGCACCAGTTCCCTCCCGATGCTTCGCTTGTCTTTACCAGAGCCAAACCCTCGTGAAATGCGTTGAACTCTTCGTATTTCGGCGCAACTATGATCCTTCCGCTTTTATCGATAAATCCCCATAGGCCGTTTTCTTTGACGGGGGCGAATCCCTCGGAGAAACCGCCTAAAATCTTAAACCTCGGCTCAAACTTGATGACAAATTCCCCCGATTTATTTATATATCCATGAAGGCCGTCAATAGCGGCCGGGGCGATCCCGTCCGAGAAGTCACCGACGTGTTTGAATCTCGGCCTGATTTTCATTTTTCCCGATCCGTCGATGTATCCCCAGCGGTCGATGCGTGCCGCATCGAGAGCGTTTTTCATATCCCCGTCGTCGTCGAATCCCACGAAAGCCAGGCCGTCAGAGAAGCCCCGGGCGAGGTCGAATACCGGCTCCGTGATAAAGTTTCCCTTTCTGTCGATGAAGCCCCATTTCTCCCCGGTGCGGACAAGGGCGTATCCCTCCCGGAAGGCCCAGGCCCAGTCGAAGCGGGGCTCGATTACCACCTCTCCGGCCTTGTCAATAAAGCCCCACTTCCCCTCGATCTTCACCTGGGCGAGCCCCTCCGAAAACCAGCCGGCCCTCTCAAGCTCCGGCTCGATGACGAAGTTCCCCTCCTTGTCGACAAATCCCCACTTGCCGTCGACCTGTACCTTGCCCAGCCCGTCGAAGAAGGGCCAGGCGAACTCGTACTTGGGCCTTATCGCGTAGCCGGCGCACCCCGCCGCAAGGGTAATGAGGATTACCGTGATTGACAAAATAATGCGGTCTATCCGTTTCATAGGCGAACTAACCATTACACTGAAGCGATGTATCCAATATAACATATAACGCCAATATAACATATAACGGTGTTGAGATGGAGAAAGAATTGTGTTCATCAAATCCCTTAGCGATTTTCATCCGCCCTTTGTGTAAAACGGCTTCTCTCCCCTCTCCACCCTCCTGATGTTCTCGGCAACCCCCATAACGATTCCCCCCATCGAGACGTCGGTGGAGCCGGCGATGTGGGGGGTGGCAAGGACGTTGTATTCAAAGATAGGGTCTTTCGGGTCGGGGGGCTCGTTCCAGTATACGTCGAGTCCCGCCCCTGCGATCTTCCCGTTTTTAAGTCCGTCTCTCAGGGCGTCGTAGTCTATTATCGATCCCCTCGACAGGTTGATCAGAAACGCGTCCTCTTTCATCTCCGATATGGCTTTTTCGTCTATCAGGCCCCTGCTCCGGTCCGTGAGCGGGAGGCAGAGGATAACGTAGTCGGAGCGGTTTAGGAGCTTATGGAGGTCTCCCGGTCCTCCCGCCCATTCGAGGCCGAGCTCCTTTTTAGCAGCTTCGGGGTCGCTCCTCTTTATCCCGATGATCTTTACGTCGAAGGATTTAAGCCGTCTTGCGAGGGCGCGCCCTATCCCCCCCAGCCCAACGAGACCGACGGTTCTCCCCGTCAGCGCCCTCCCGTGCGGCTCCCCCATTTTTCCCTCTTTGAAGCTCTTTTTAAAATTCCTGAAGTTCCTCGAAAGCCCCACCATCATGTATATGCCGAGCTCCGCCACCGAGTCGGCGTTCTTCGAGATGTCGGTGGGGACGTTGGCGACAATTATCCCGAGCCGGTTCGCCGCCTCGATGTCCACCCCCTCGAGGCCTGCGCCGCACTGCTGGACGAGCTTCAGCCTGTCCCCCGTCTTAAGCACCTCGGCCGTGATCTTCGTCATGGTGGGGATGAGGACGTCGTACCCCTCAAGGCTATCGACGCCGAATTTGCCGGTGGCTGTGAAATCGTGCTCCGGCATCTCGGCCCTTATCCTTCCAAGAAAGCCGGCCCAGGCGTTTTCAGGGGCACTAAAGATGATCCTCATGATGCCTCCCCGCCTATTCAATGCCCGGGAAGTAGGAGGTGGAAAGCGCAATCAGAAGCTGTCCCGTCGGGTAGAGGAAAGGCCCGATGATGAACTTGAACGGCTTAATGAAACGGTGTATCGAATACTCGGAGTCGGCAATAAAGAGGATCGACGTCCCGATAGTCAGGAAGACGGCCTGGGTTGTGCTGAAGAAATCGCCGAAAAAGGTCGAGACGGCGCGGTGAACCATGAAGAGCATGACCATCGCATAAAGCATCACGGGGATCTTCCACTCCTTGCCCAAACCCTTCCAGATGTAGGAGAGGAGGCAGATGAGTACCAGTAGTAATCCTATAGCCACATATATGTCCTCGAAATGAAAGCCGTTGTAAATCGTGATCCCTATTGGGTAGACGAGATAGGCGAAGAAAAAGACGATCAGGGCGGCATAAAGGATGTTGTCCTTTGTCATGTTGATGTTGAAGATGTCGCCGGCGAGCGACAGCAGAAGCCCCGCCAATATCCACATCGTGTAGCCGAAAACGGCACCGGGGGTAAGGAGACCCAAAAGGGCCACGATGACGGTCAGGATCGTTGTAATTGGCTGGAATATTGCGACCTTCTTGTAGTCCTCCTTGTTTCTGGCTATCCAGGTTATCATCATGCCGACGAAGATGAAGGGAATCGGGATCAGTGGGATAAGGTTGTTTTGCATCTCTTTTTCTCCTATGATAAAAATATAGTTTTTAATAATATCATTTTAAACAAGAAAGTGGAATTAATTGTACTGTCATTCCCGGCTTGGGTGGGAATTTATGCTGTCATTCCCAGCTCGATTGGGAATCCAGAAAAACATCGGCGTGAATTCCCATTCTATCAAAGCTTCCCGCTTACAAGCAGGGGTTTGTGGGCGCCACCCAACCCAAAGACGCCCTCCCTCTGGATTCCCGCTTACGCGGGAATGACATTTTTTGTCATTCCCGGCTTGGGTGGGAATTTATGCTGTCATTCCCAGCTCGATTGGGAATCCAGAAAAACATCAATCTGGATTTCCGCTTAAGCGGGAATGACAAATAGTATTTAATGGATTCCCGTTTTCACGGGAATGACATTTTTTATCATTCCCGGCTTGGGTGGGAATTTATGCTGTCATTCCCAACTCGATTGGGAATCCAGAAAAATATCAATCTGGATTTCCGCTTGCGCAGGAATGACAAATAGTATTTAATGGATTCCCGCTTACGCGGGAATGACATTTTTTGTCATTCCCGGCTTGGGTGGGAATTTATGCTGTCATTCCCAACTCGATTGGGAATCCAGAAAAATATCAATCTGGATTTCCGCTTACGCGGGAATGACAAATAGTATTTAATGGATTCCCGTTTTCACGGAAATGACAATATTTGTCATTGCGTCTACGGCCCTGGGAAATATGACGTAGAGAGGGCGATCAGGAGCTGTCCCCCGGCGTAGAGGATCGGCCCTATTACCTTGAGATCGATCACGAGCTTCGGGGGCGGCGGCTTCCTGAAGGTCTCGATCGCAAACTGCACGTCGCCCAGAAATATCATCCCCGTCCCCGCCGTTATCAGGATCGACTGGGCAGTCGAGAACGTATCGCCGAAGAAGGTCGATATCGCCCGGCTGATGAGGATGAAGAGTACCAGCCCGTAGATCATGCCCGGCACCTTCATGCCTTTTAGTCCCCGCCAGCAGTAGGAGATGAGGCCGGCGTAGAGGGCCAGGCATATCAGGCCGACGATTATGTCTTCCCTGTGGAATCCGTCCATTACGGTGAAGGCCAGCGGGTACGTGAAATAGGCGAAGACGAAGACGATAAGCCCGTAGATCACCGTCTCCATGTCGGTCATGTCGACGTTCCAGCAGTCTCCGATAAGGGAGAACGTGAGGCCGACGAGGATGAAGATAGTATATAGATCATTTGCGTTTTCAGAGGCAAACCCGAGGGCGGCGACGGCGATTATTAAGAGTGTCGTCAGGGGTTGAATGTACTCGACCCTTTTCAGGTCGTTTCTCTTCCTTGCGATGAAATAAAGGAGTATTCCCGCAAGGCTGAAGGGGACGGCTAAAAGGTGGCAGCTCACGATATTTCCTCCCTGATAATTCCGTTTTTGTCCGGCGTTACTTCCCTTTCGACTCGATCACTTCTATCTTCTTTTGTATCTCCTCGTGCGCCCTTTTGTCAATTGGGTAAAAGGCGTGGACGATATTCCCTATGAGGAAGAAGGCCGCGCTCCCGGGGCCTATGAGGAGCCTGATCCCCAGGAGGGCGGACTGCGGCTGGACGAGGTCCGCGACCCCGTTTACCGGTTCGATGTAGCCGGAGCAGTTAAGGACCACCCCGCAGAAGAGGCCCGCCAGGGCGGCCCCCACCTTTATGACGAAGCTCCAGAGACCGTAGTATATCCCCTCCCTCTTGACGCCGGTATTTGCGTAGTCGTAGTCTACCGTGTCGGGGACTATCGACCAGGGCATGATGTAATGGGTCGAAAAGCCGACCCCCGCAAAGAACATGATGACGTACGCCGAGACAATCCCGTATTTATGCGCCACCGCCGAAAAGACCAAGACCGAGACGATGACTATGGACATCCCTGTAAGATATGTGTTTCTCTTGCCGAGTTTTTTCGACACAAAAAGGGTTATCGGAACAAAGAGGACCGATGTGGCCAGAAGTACGATCATGGCGTATGTCACCAGGTCCTCCCTCTGATAGATGTATTTGAAATAATATATCATCATGGAGAGGATGACCGACACCCCCGCCGAATTTGTAAACCAAGGGATCAAGATCAGCATGAAGGGCCTGTTTTTAAAGGCGTCCAGGTTTGACTTGAAGATGTTCTTCTTCTCCACGACATCAGGCAGTGGCGGCTCCTTTACGGCGAAGAAGGGGGTGATCGCCGATACGGCGATGACCATCCCGAAGATCGCCCCCAGGGCGATGAAGCCTATCCTCCTGCCGTAGGACATCTCAAAGGCGCTGATTATGGGGACGGAGGCCCCGGCCCCGATGAACGTCCCCATAACGGCGAATACGGTCCTGTATCCCATAAACTCCGTCCGCTCGTTGAAATCCTTCGTTATCTCCGGGAGGAGGGAATTGTAGGGGACGTTGGCGAATGTGTAAAAGGTGCACAGGAGCATAAACGACAAAGTGGCCCAGATAAGAATCCCGGTCTGGTTTTCCACACCGATCTGGGGATCGGTGAACATCCAGAGGAAACAGAGGCCGAAGGGTATCGCCGAGAATAGGAGCCAGGGTCTCCTGCGTCCCCACCTGGTCCTTGTCCTGTCGGAGAGATAGCCCACGGCGGGGTCGGTCACCGCATCCCAGATCTTTCCAATCATGAGGGCCACCCCCGCCAGGGCAGCGTTCAGCCCCACCTGGTCGGTCAAAAAGTTCAACAACAAAAAAGTCCCGACCGTGAAGAAAATACTGCTGGAGAGATCTCCGGCTCCGTAGCCGAGCTTCATTCTCAAAGGTTTTTTTATTTCATTCTGCATAATAATATATCTCCAAAATAAATAACTTAAAAATCCGCCACTGCCGCCAAAGGCCACGAAAATGTTACTGTAAAAGTTGAGATTTCGCAAGCTAAAAAGGCCCGGGATAGAAATCCGGACCTTTCAAAGATACAAATACGGCTTACCCGACCCCTCCGATCTGACTGAGGCGGCCTCCCGCCCCGAGTTCATCGAGATCGTCAAGGCGATAATCGCGGACTTTGAGGCTAAGAAGAAGGCAAAGGGGAGGTAGGACCACATAAGACAAGGGACTTAAGCCCCTTGCTTCAAGCCCCTTGTCTATAGTGCCATCAGATTGCCAGCGCCCGCCGCTGGCAGGCTCGCAATTACATTCCTTGCCACCCTTGTCATTGCGAGGAACAAATATTGTCAAAAACACTGACGAGGAATGTTCTAAACTCCTTTTTGGCTAAAAGAATTAACGGGGTGGATCGCCCGATCCGCCGAGGGTCATCGGCCGATTCATGTAACCGGGTTGAACCGATAAAAACCGTATATATCTACGCTCCCACCCTTGATCTTTCCGTCCGACTATTTCACGGACGCCTTGAAGACACAAGTCTCCTTTGCGTTCGGCCTCAAGTCAAAGCTCTCGATTTTGATATTAGGGCTGATCTTCCTGAAGTATAGCTCGTGAATCTTCGTGCAGCCGTGGATACATGAGACCTTTGCGGGCTTCCCGTCCTGCGTCAGGTAATCATCGAAGTTGACCATGACGAGGTTGTCCCAGTTCGGGCAGGAACTGTATTCCCATTTGAGGGAGTTTTCGTCCTCCTCCAGGAATTTCGGGACGTAGCCGTTGACCTTTGTTATCTGGTTCAAGAAGTGCTTCATCTTATCTGCCGGTTTCCCCTCGGGCTGAATCATCATGTAAAGGATCTCAACGGCCAGGGGGATTAAATCGCTCCACATCTCAAGCTCCAGCTCGATTATCTTCTCCGGGCCGAGTCTTTTGTAGGCGTACCATGACCAGCCGTTCCCGATGCTGTACAACATCTGAAGCCTTATGGCATTGGCCTCATCGCTCGTTAAATCGCGCATAAAAAACCTCTTTAATATATCTGAATTTCTTTTATTTGAAGTTGGTGCAATTGTCAAGAAAAAACTTTTTATTTATCGATGAAGAGAGGCAAGATCGATCGAAAACTATACATAAATTTTACAAATTATTTATTCTGTCTATACAAAGGACTATTATATTATTTCCGTGGCAGGAAGAAGATAGATTTTATTCTGTAAATAACAAGGGATTAAATGGCCAAGATATTGTTAAGTCCCCTCTCGTGGGGACTCGGACACGCAACCAGGGATATGCCTATTATAAACCTCCTGATCGAGTCTGGGCATGAAGTGGGAGTAGCCGCAACCGGCGTAGCATATACGCTGCTCAAGCGGGAATATCCAGACCTGAAATTCTACCGGGTGGAGGACTACCCATCCCCATATACGAGGAGGGGCTTTTCGGTGGCGCGGCTTCTCGCCCTGTTCCCGCTGATGTACAGAAATATCATCAGGGAGCACAGGGCGATAGACCAAATCGTAAAAGAAAATGGTTATGATCTCGTAATAAGCGACAATAGGTTCGGCGCCTTTGCCAAAGACGTGCCGTCCCTTTTTATATCGCACCAGATAAGGTTTTCCACGCCGGGCGGTTTCGAGGCCATCGAGAAAGCTACAGAGGCGTTCAACGAGTTTTTCCACAGGAATTTCGACCGCGTAATCATCCCCGACAATCCCCCCGGGGAGCTCTCCCTCAGCGGAAAGCTGGGACACGCCAAGAGACCGGGGACGATAGAGAGGGCCTATTACGCGGGGATCCTGTCGAATATACGAAAGATAGACGTCGACGAGGATATAGATTACCTGATCAGCATTTCGGGCCCGAAGGAGACGAAAAGGGAGCTCCAGAAGGTTATTATGGATCAGATCGACTCCCTCGACGGCAAGAAGGTGCTGCTGATGGGAGATCCGGAGTCCTACTACGAGGAGCACCTGAACGGGGGCGTCGTGGTGAAGTCGCACGCCTCGCGGATCGAGATGGAGAAGCTCCTCAACAGGGCGAAGTGCGTCATAACGAGGAGCGGCTACACGACCATCATTGAGCTTGCGGAGCTGGGGGGGAAAAAGGCCCTCCTGATCCCGACGCCAGGGCAGACCGAGCAGGAGTATCTCTCGAGATATTACAGCGAGATGGGCTGGTTTCACTCGGTGGATCAGAGAGACCTCGACCTTGAGCGGGATATTGCCGTGGCCAAAGAGATGGCCGGCCTTCCGGCCATGCCCAGGTCGGTTGAAAATGAAAAGAGACTGTATGAACAGGTTATCAGGAAGTCTCTGTCAAAAGGATAAGGATGTATACGTATAAATTAGAAAAGATGTTTCCCGACCGGAAAGAGAACGGGCAGATGGACAGGATGGGTCCGATGCCTCTGTTCTTAAAACCCACGGATCGAAACCTGACAAGGGGGAGTTTTCCCAACGGCAACTCTGAGATAAAGATATTTCACATGTCGGACATACACTACGACGGCAAGAGCACTGAGATCTTTGAGAGCGTGTTGGGCCATCTCTTGGACGAAGGCCCCCACTACGTGGTGATCACGGGCGATATAGTCGAGGGGCCCACAGAAGATCTGTCCGTTCCGGTAACGATGATCAGGAACGTGTTGAGGGACGTGAAACGCTTTTTCGGCCACGCGCCCCGCCTCAGGGTCGTGCCCGGGAATCATGACCTCTTCTACAACGGGATGTACGGATTCAGAAGGACCGGGAAGTTCTACGAGCTTTTCACCGAGGAGGAGAGGGGACACCACTTTTCCCCCGATGACCTCATAACGGTTGCGGCGTTCGACTCCAACCAGATCCTCGAGCCCAGGGGCGGATTTTTGAGAAAGATGAGCCAATTTTTAAGAATAATGTCCCACGGGCTGATAATCGAGAGGGACCTGGACGAGTTCTCCGACTGGGCCAGGGGGCTCAAGAGATCGATATACGGCAGCGAGTACCGGGACTCGTTCAAGATTGCGCTCCTTCACCACCATCCGATGCCGGCGAAGTACAACTTTCTCCCGCGGATGGCGGACGAGGCGTACATGATGCTCGAAAACGCGGGGGTGTTTCTCTACCGGCTGATCCAGGAGGACTTTTCCCTCATCCTCCACGGCCACCGGCACTATCCCCAGTTCTGCCGCGCCACATATTACGACCAGAACGGCGTCGAGAAGGAGATAGGGGTCCTGGGGTGCGGCTCCTCGGGCAAGAAGGCGGACGAGTGGATTCGGATCGTGGGCCACAATTTCAACGTCATTACCGTAAGGGGGGACGGGTCGGTCTCCGCCGTCCAGTATTTCAAGCGCGGAACGAGCGACTTTCTCCCCGGATTGAGGGAGATCGAGATAAAAAAACAGGACAATATCAGGGGAGGGGGGACGGAAAGGAGACAGGGAGCCTTCTGAAAAAGGGGAGTTAAAGGATATTTAAGTAGGACTTATGATCGTATAATTCGCAGCGGTAGAAAGCCGTCAAGACTGAAACTCTAATTTCTCCTACTCTTTTGGCGAGGTGAGTCGAGATGGAAAAAAACGATTTTGAGCCGATAGTCCCGAAGCGAACCGGAAAGGGAAACGATATATTGGCCGTCATAATAAGCGTCGCACTCCAGCTCGGCGCATTTCTCTTCTTCGGCTTCTATCTGGGGCTTTTCTGAAACGAGTCGGTTTTCAACCCGTGGGAAATAACTATTGCCCCCTTTGCCTTGACCCATGAGCGTCATGGCCGATGTCGCAATTTTCTATATTGAAAACCGCTCCACATGTAAAAAAACGGGGGCAGGCTTAAACCCCGCCCCCGCGCTGTTTGATGTTTTGCTTTTTTCGACGGCCGGCTCCTATCTCGACAGGGGGTCGACGGGTGATACGTAGTCTTTGTCCCCGCAGTCTAAGTTTTCCTTCAGATATATCTTCCTTACTCCATCCTCAACCGCAAAGATGAGCTGATATACCGTTATCGATGCGTTGTTCTTCTCGATCAGATGCTGCGGCCGGTAGCAGATGGCGTTCTCGTCGGTGATCTCGCCCTCCGGCTGATAGGCCAATATCTCCTTCATCTCGATTAGCGTCACCCTCCCGTCGGCGGCGTATTTTTTCGCCGTGGTGTCGGCAGTCGGCTGTCTGCCTGTGCACACATCCGGAAAGAGGATCAAATGCTTCATCTCGTCTGTGACAAACGTGTTTGTCGAGGTGAGCATCCCTATATCCTCCCAGTAAGTGCCTTTAAGGCCGTCCTTCTTGACATCGGTGATCACGAACTCCTCCCTGGACCTCTCGAGGCGAAGGAGGTTGCCTTTAAGGTCCGTCACCATGAAGTTCTGGGCGTTGGGGCTCCCCGTTTTTGTCCAGTGTTCGACGTACTCGTAGGCGTCGTCTGCAATCCTCAACGCCTCCCTCCCCCTGAAGGTGTAGGGGAGCCTCGGCTCCTTTGCGTACTCCTTCGTGAACATGTTGTTTATAACTACCGAAACGCCCTTCGAGTTCCACCCCATGTCCCATCCGAAGAGGCCGGCGTAGGAGCTCATGGTCGTCACCACGTCCTCGCCGTTTATCCTCTGCTCCTCGAAGTAGTAGTCGCCGAAACCCTTTGACTGGGGCGGGCTGTCGATGGTCTGGGCAATGATGACCGAGCCGTCCGGATTTAAAATGCCGAAGGAGGAGCAGCCCCCCGTCTCTTTTCCCTTATCCTTGTAGAAGAGCTTATAGTAGATCGGGCCTATCCTGACCGCCAGCGTGACGTAGACGAGCTCCCGCCACGTGTAGGCGAAGAGGACGTCGGCCGCCTTCACGTCGTGCCCCTCGTCGAGGAGGCCGTGGTACACCCCCGTTATCTCGTCCCTGTACCTGTCGTCGATCGCCTTCCAGTAGTAGCGGCTCTTCTTCTTTGCCCGATGCATCAAGAGTGACCCCGCGTAGTCCGTCACCTCCTTGTCGACGGTCTCCATGTATGAGATCATCTCGTCAGAGATAGCCCTTGCCTTGAGGTAGCCTATCATGTATTGGTCATCGGCCCTGACCTGCAGGAACTTCGACTTCCCCCCGACGTCGATTACCCGGCAGTACTCGGTCGGCTCCCCCTCTGTTTTAACATAGACTCCGCCGAAGGCCTCGTCCTTCACCACCTCCGGCACCTCCCTCGTTTCGACCCCTTTCAAGTCGCCCAAAGATGTCGTAAGGGCAAAGATCAAGATAACAATGAGTCCTGCCGCGAATATGAGAAATAGGATTAGTTTTTTCATCGGTAATTCTCCAAAAATATTAAGAGATTGGCTTTTTTAGATTACTCCCGTTCCAACCATTTATTCATACAACTTATTGGTCGAGTTGTCAACGCTACGGCGTGGAGATGAAAGGTACTTTATATAGAATTTACAGGTAATGCTTTATTACGTTTTTATTGACTTAAATATTCTTTAAATATACAATGAATAAAACTGTCATTGCGAGGAGCGGAGCGACGAAGCAATCTCGTAGATTCAATTAATGAGATAAAAAAATGAAAGATAAAACGTTTTCAGAAAGAATGGGACTTGTCCCCGAAAAAGCAGTACAAATAAAATCTATGGATGATGGATTAAGAAACAGGCTTTGGAATTGTTTTGTAAATGTTTTTTTTGGATTGCCGGATTTTGAAAAGTTTGCAAGTTTTTTTCTTTCTCCAGAAGAACAATTTCAAAGGTCATTTATATGCAATCTATTTGATAAGCATTTTAAAATTGATGTTGATGACATACAAATGAATTATGACAACTTAAGTTTTTCAAAATGGCGAGATACAAGCGTGATAGAGATTAGAAAAATATTAGACAAAAGTGAATGGAATGAAATATATGATTTTATTGAGTTTGTTATTAATTACTTACCTAAAGGTGACAATAGAGATTCTTTGATTAAAGAGATTAATAATGTTTTAGAAGAAGAAAAGTCGGGATACCGTTTTCTGGGAAGTACACTAGTAGATATTACAGATGAAGAAGAAATGTCCGTAATTAAAGAAGCAACTACCTTGGAAGACAAGCTAAAGGTTGTTTCTAACCATCTCGAAAAGTCTTTAAAGTTTTACGCAAATAGGGAAAATCCCGATTACATAAATTCCATTAAGGTGAAAAAGTTACGATCTTACCTTACAGTTTAGTCGTTTAAAGAGAAGATATTTTATCATAGAAGAGCCATCCCCGAACTTTAATTA
>JAFGIX010000038.1 GCA_016929395.1 Candidatus Zymogenus saltonus | reverse complement strand
TCTACAACTGCGAGGAGTCCTACGCCAGACTGAGGAAGGTGGTAGGGCTTGAGAGGGTTGAAGGTATGGATGATGAGGAATAGCGAGTCAGGTCCGCGCAGTTTGGAAAAATGAAACGAGGGATTGTTTGAGTGCTTTGGTGTAATAACGAATTAACGGGAGAACGGCCGTGAAGCTTAACAAGGTCAATCTTTTCTATCTTTTGTTGCTCTTCTTCCACGTAGGTCATGTATTAGAGGAGGCGTGGGGCGGTTTTCGTGTCATCGGGATTATCGGCATCGAATGGTTTTTAGCCGTCAACTGGCTTCTTTTCTCTATCCCTGTTGTAATCTTCTATTTCATCCTGGAGAAGAGGCGTTGGGCGTACCTTTTGGGTATGATATACGGGGCCGTCATGACCCTGAACGGGATCGGACACAACATCGTGACAATTGTCACCGATAGGTACTTCGGGTTTGCCGCCGGGGGCTTTACGGGGATAGGGTTGATCCTGACCGGCATCCCCCTTGTCTACTATCTAATGGGGGAGTACAGGGAAATCGGGACTGCCGGTCGTTAAAGGGTCGGGAATGACGGGAGGGGGCGATTTTAGCAACTGGATTTAGGATTTTAATAGGATCATGACTTCGGGAGAGAAAAGAAAGAAAAGCCACGACCTCAAGGAGGAGTTTGAAAAGTTCGGCGAGACCGAGAGGCGCATACTGGAGGCGGCGATCTCCATCTTTGGAGAGAAGGGCTTCGACGGGGCGCGCATCGACGAGATCGCCAAGAAGTCCGGCGTCAACAAGGGGATGATCTACTATTACTTCGGCTCGAAGGAAAAACTGCACACCGATATAATAGAAATGGTCTTTAAAAAGGTTGCGGAGATAATTATGGACAACCTCGCCGATATGAATCCCGACACCCTCTACGAGGGAATCTCCTCGTTCATCGAGACGTATATCGATTTCATCCACACCAATTACAGCATAGTCAGGGTCCTCGTGTGGGAGCTCGCCCGGGGGGGCGAGATCATACGGGGGGTAATAAGGAAGGAGATGAGCACAAAGGTCCCCGTTCTGGTCAGCGGATTTAATGAGGCCGTGAAGGCGGGGAAATTGAGACCCATGGATCCCCGGCACGTTTTTGTCAATATCATTGCGATGGTGGTCTTCTACTTTGCGGCGAACAGGGTTATCTCGGCCGTGTGGAACGACGACGCCATGAGCGCCGAGAATGTAGAGGCGCGAAAGCGCGAAGTGAAAGAGTTCGTAATTCGGGCTATATCGGCGGAAGATCTGAAATAGAGAGACTGCTTTTGCCCGGTAAATTCCAATATTTAAATCTGGGGAGAGAAGTATGGCAGACAAGAGAAAGATAATAATTCCGGTCGTCCTTTCGGTGATCATAATCGGGACGGCCCTCTTCTTAATCTTCAGGGACAAGGGGGACAAGAAAGTCGTCTCGGGCACAGGGACTATAGAGGCAACGGAGGTGGACGTGAGCCTCAAGCTCTCGGGGAAGATACTGGAGATGGAGGTCGGCGAGGGGGAAAAGGTTGAGGAGGGGGACCTTCTCGCCGTGGTTAAGGCCACGGAGATCCAGGCGAGGAGGATTGGGGCTGCGGCCCTCTTCAACGAGGCGGAGATAAATCTCGGGCGGGCGAAAAGCCTCTATCGCGCCGGCGGCATCTCGAAGATGGATCTCGACAGTGCGGAATCCGCTTATCTGCAGGCCAAGTCCTCCCTTGAGTATATCGATGCGACCCTTGTCGACACAAAGCTCTACGCCCCCATCTCCGGGGTGGTGACGAGCAAAAACCTCGAGGTCGGGGAGACCGCCTTTCCGGGGGTGGCACTCCTTACCCTTGCTGACCTCAGGCTGGTGTGGATGAAGATATACGTTGCGGAGCCGGTCATGGGGCTGATAAATCTCGGGGACGAGGCGAGGGTCATGGTCGACTCCTATCCTTCAAGGACGTTTTCGGGAAAAGTCACATATATCTCGCAGGAGCCGGAGTTCACCCCGAAGAACGTCCAGACCCAGGAGGAGCGGACAAAGCTCGTCTTCGCCGTCAAGATCGAGCTTAAAAACGATGACCTGGCCCTAAAGCCGGGGATGCCCGCCGACGCGGAGATTCTATTGTCGGGCAACAAATAAGATAAGGCAGGGGGATTTTATGGCGTCATATTCATATGCTATAAGGAGCAGCGGGGTTATGAAAAGCTTCGGGGATGTCAGGGCGGTGTCCGGTCTCGACCTGACGGTGAAAAGTGGGGAGGTCTTCGGTCTCATCGGGCCGGACGGGGCCGGAAAGACCACAGCCATGCGGATCCTGGCGGGGATACTGAGGCCCGACTCCGGAAAGGCGGAGGTCCTGGGGTCCGATATCGCCACGGATCCCGAGTCGGTCAAGGAGAAGATCGGCTACATGTCCCAGCGCTTCGGCCTATATGAAGATTTGACCGTCAAGGAGAACATCGACTTTTATGCCGATCTCTACCTCGTCTCGAAGGCGGAGAAGGAGGAGAGGTTCAAACGTTTGATGGAGTTCTCCCGGCTCTCCCCGTTTTTGGACCGGCTGGCGGGAAAGCTCTCCGGCGGGATGAAGCAGAAGCTTGGGCTCGCCTGCGCCCTCATCCACACCCCCGACCTCTTGCTTCTGGACGAGCCGACGAACGGCGTCGATCCGGTCTCCCGGCGGGAGTTCTGGAAGATCCTCTACGAGCTTCTTAAGGAGGGGATCACCATATTCATATCCACACCCTACATGGACGAGGCGGACCGCTGCCACAGGGTGGGAATCATGGAGGGGGGGAGGCTCCTCATATGCGACACTCCCTCGGAGATCAGAAACCGGATAGGCCTAAACATCATCGAGGTCAGGTGCGACGAAGGAAGAGAGGCGCGGGATATATTGGAGAGCGCGGAGGTTAAGAGGATGGCCTGGATAAAGGACGTGGTCTTCTTCGGCGACAAGATTCACGCATCGGTCAAAGAAGGGGAAGGGGCCGAGGGGGTTATCGTAAAAGTCCTTACGGATAGGGGGATCGGGAGGGTATCGGCCAGGCGGATAGTGCCGTCTCTGGAAGACGTTTTTTTCGAGATTTCGGAGCAATGATAAGAATAAGACGCATAAGGGCTGTGGTGAGAAAGGAATGGCTGCAGATATTGAGGGACAGGAGGAGCCTCTTTCTAGCGCTGGGGATCCCCATGATCATGATTGTCATGTTCGGCTGGGCGTTAAAAATGGACGTCACCTACATCAAGACCGTCGTCTATGATCAGGACCGGAGCGTCATAAGCCGCGATTTCATCTCAAAGTTCTCAAACATCCGCTATTTCGATATCGTGGACTACGTCTACGACTACGATGACGTGGTTCGGCTGATGGACTTGGGGAAGATCAAGGCGGCGATCGTGATCCCGGAGGAATTTGCAGAAGACATCAAGGCGGGGCGGGGAAGCGACGTTCAGCTCATCGCCGACGGCACCGACCCCCTGACGGCCCAGGTCCTGGCGGGCTACGTATCCGCCATAACGAGCCGATACTCCCAGGAATACGTCCTTGAGGGGCTGTCCAAGGCGGGCCTCAGCATCACGGAGCCCTTTCTGGACGTATCGATCAGGGTCTGGTTCAACCCGGAGCTTGAGAGCAAGAACTTCATCATCCCAGGGTTCATAGCGGTGATAATGATGATAATAGCGGGGCTGTTGACCTCGCTGACCTTCGCCCGGGAGTGGGAGCGGGGGACGATGGAGCAGCTGGTCTCCACCCCGATAAAGGTCCCGGAGCTCGTTTTCGGAAAGCTGATCCCCTACGTGGAGCTCGGTATCATCGATTTTCTCCTTATAACGGTTGTCGGCACCCTGGTCTTCCGGGTGCCGTTAAAGGGGAACATCCTCCTCCTATTTCTCCTGACGCTGATATTCCTGGTAGGGGCGATGTCTCTCGGGATGCTGATTTCGATCGTGGCGAAAAAGCAGGTGCTGGCAAGCCAGATGGCGATCTTGGCCACCTTTCTCCCCTCGTTTCTCCTCTCCGGCTTTGTGTTTCCGATCCCGAATATGCCGGTTGTCTTGAGGGCGATCACCTACGGAGTCACCGCCCGGTATTTCGTTACAATCTTGAAGGGGATATTTTTGAAGGGGATCGGGCTTTCAATCCTCTGGATTCAGGGATTGCTTCTGATAGTCTTCAGCAGCGTGGTTCTGATCCTGGCGATGAGAAAATTCAAGAAGGAGCTTTAAAGGTGTTTAGGGCGATAAACGGGGCGTTTGCGGAGCGCATAAAATATATCCTCAAAAAGGAGCTTACCCAGATATTCCGGGACAAGCGGATGCGGGCCATCATATTCATTCCTCCAATACTGCAGCTTATCGTCCTCGGGTACGCCGCCTCGACGGACGTGAGGCACATATCGACCGCCGTCCTCGACGCCGACAGGACGGAGATAAGCCGCCAGTTCATAAAGGAGTTCGACTCCGGAATCTATTTCGACGTCACCCATTACCTCTCCTCGCCGAAGGAGGCCGATCCCCTGATAGACAGGGGGGAGGTGAGCACCTTTATATATATAAAGAAAGGGTTCGGGGAGAGCATAAAGGCGGGAAAGAGCGCGGGCGCCCTCATCATCGTCGACGGGACCGACTCCAGCACCGCATCGGTGGTGTTGAATTACGTCAACCGGATCGTGGCGTCCTATCTGGATAAGATGCTCAAGGAAAAGAGCGCAATGTTGAGGGGGATGACCACAGAAGACGGCGCCCCTATCATGTTCTCCACCGTGAGCCTTGACGAGAGGACCTGGTACAACGAAGACCTGAAGAGCAGGAATTTCTACATCCCCGGGATCTTCGGGCTCCTTCTGGTTCTCATCGGGGTAATGCTTACTTCCATGGCAATCGTGAAGGAGAGGGAGGTTGGGACTCTGGAGCAGATAATCGTGACGCCTATAAGGTCTTACGAGCTCATCATCGGAAAGCTCCTTCCCTTTACAATTATAGGCTACATAGACGTGGTTCTGATCTTGCTCGTCGCCGTCTTCTGGTTTCGGGTGCCCTTCGAGGGGAGCGTGATCTTCCTCTTTGGGGCGACCGCCTTTTTCCTCCTCCCCGCGTTAGGGATAGGGCTCTTCATCTCGACCATCTCCGCAACCCAGCAGGAGGCGATGATGAGCACGTTCCTATTCTTGTTCCCCGCTATGATGCTCTCCGGATTCGTCTTTCCGATAGAATCGATGCCGTGGATTATCCGGGTCTTGACCTACCTTAACCCCCTGAGATACATGATGACGATCTTGAGGGGGATTTTTCTCAAAGGGACGGGGCCGGCCGAACACATGTTTGACCTCCTCGGGCTTCTCCTTCTGGGAATCCTGGTCATCGGCCTGAGCTCCGTCAGGTTCACGAAGAGGATGAAATAGTGGAGAGATCGAATATGGAAAATGCGGTGGTAGTTGAGGAGCTGACGAGGCGCTTCGGCGATTTTGTTGCCGTGGACAGGGTAAGCTTTGCCGTCAAGAAGGGCGAGATATTCGGCTTTCTGGGCCCGAACGGCGCCGGAAAATCGACCACGATAAGGATGCTAACCGGGATATTGATGCCCACGTCGGGAGACGCGAAGATCCTCGGGTATGACGTCTACAAGGAGGTGGAGGAGATAAAGGAGAACATCGGCTACATGTCCCAGAAGTTCTCCCTCTACAACGACCTGACGGTGATGGAGAACATCGAGTTCTACGGCGGTATCTACAGGGTAGCGGAAGAAAAGCGCGAGGAGCGCTACGAATGGGCCTTGAGGATGTCCGGGCTGACAGACAAGAGCGACACCATGACTGGGGATCTCCCTGTCGGCTGGAAACAGAGGCTGGCGCTCGGGTGCGCCGTCCTCCACGAGCCGAAGCTCCTCTTTCTGGACGAGCCGACCAGCGGCGTCGACCCCGCCTCCCGGCGCGACTTCTGGGAGCTGATAACGAGGATGGCCGAGGGGGGCACCACGGTCTTCGTCACCACCCACTACATGGACGAGGCGGAGCACTGCGACAGGCTGGGCCTGATCTACAAGGCGAGGCTCATAACGCTGGGGAGCCCGGAGGAGCTGAAGACCGAGTTCATGAAGGGAAAGGTCTTAGAGATTGAGACGTCGGACACCCTCACGGCGTCCGAGATCGCCGTCGGGATTGAAGACGTCTTTGAGGTGGCGGTTTTCGGGAGCGCGCTGCACGTGGTTGTGGGGGACGTCAAAAAGGTAAAGGCGAGGCTCAAGAAGGCGATCAATGATGCGGGGATCGAGATCTTCAATATCGATCAAATCGAGCCTTCTCTCGAGGACGTCTTCGTCTCCCTCATCTTCGCCGAGGATATGGCTGAGGAGAACCATATCTGAGGGGTTTCCGGCCGATTGAGCTTGAGGCTTCTAAATGTCAATCTGGGGATCGAAGAACTTGGAGGGACGGTTCTTATATCCTGCAGGTGTCGCCAGTCTGGATTTTCGGAATTAACGGGATTTAGGATTATCCTGATAAAGGTTTGGGCATCGTTAAACAACGACAGGTGGTTTTAAAGCTCCGCATATAAAATACAAGACCTCCCCGGAATCGACATTGACACGTCCCTCAATCATATGTGATCGATCCCGTCCCGCTAAAACTAGCTACCCCAAAACGTTATTCAAACAGGCTGTCCGATCCCTTCATTCCATCTGACGCTGTTTTGACTTCACGATTTTTGCGAACTCCCGCGCCCTCGCCTTCGCCTCCACCTCTATCCGGTTTCCGTCGTAGCCGTTCTTCAGGTGGCTTGCTATGTAGATAAAGGGCATCCTTCCCCAGCCGAGCCTCCTCCACTGGATTACATGGTAGAGCTCCTCGGCCATGACGAGGGGGCTGTCCAAAAGGAACTCCGATCCCTCCCTCACGTTTACCGTCTCGCCTATGACTATTGCGGAGTAGTTGAAGGGGACGACGTAGGGGAGGATTCCCCCCCTGCGAAACCTCACCTTCGAGAAGTCGTGGCCGAAGTAATCGCCTATGGAGGAGATCAGCTCCCGGTTTGCGATAGGCGTTATGTCGGCTCCCCAGAGTTTTTCTCTCAGTCTCAACGGCATTGTCGTTATTTCACATTTGGCATTTGGCGGATATGGTTTGATCGAAATTAAGGCAAGGGGATGATTCTAATAAACCTCGTGAACAAATAGACGTTATCGGCTGTAAAGCGCCATTATAGTAAAAAAGTAAAACTAAAAAACTAAAAAACTAAAAAACATTTCCCCCGCTATATAGGCTTTCTACGGCTCGACCCTTATATCGACCTTTATGGGGGATATCGGCGCCTTCGTCAAGAGCTCCGGGCCGTCCGGGCCTATGAAGTAGCTGTTTTCCACCCCGACGGCGCCGATATCATCGAAGACGAACTTCGGCTCCAGGGCGATGACGTTTCCGACCTCGAGAATGTCTTTTCCCCCCCTCGATATCACCGGCAGCTCGTCCAGCTCCAGGCCTATCCCGTGGGCGACGAAGGGGACGTTTTTCCCCGGGAGTCCCATGAAGTTCTCGCCGAAGCCGGAATCGTCAGCCATCCTCTTTGCCTCCTCGTATATCTCCCCGGTCACCGCCCCCGGCCTTGCGAGGGAGACGATCCTTTTTTCAACCATAAGGGAACAGTCGTGCGCCTCCCTGGCCTTTTCCGGAAGGCTTTCGATGTAAAGCGTCCTGGCGCCGTCGGCGACGTAGCCCTCGTAGGCGCTCACCATGTCGACCAGGATAGCCTCGTTTTTCCCGATAACCTTCGCCGATGCCCCCTGGGGAAACGATGGGGAGAGTCCCGGGCCCGAGACCGGCCCGTCCAGCGTCGAGGTGACGGCGCCTGAAGTCCCCGAGAGCGCCACCCCGTAAAAGAGCTTCTGGTTAAAGCCCCGCATCCTGATTATCCCCTGGTGTCCAGATTTTCTGAAGAACGCCTCTATCCCGGCGGCTATGTCTATCTCCCTCGCCCCGGGCGTGAAGAGGGAAGGCAGGGCATTGAACATCTCGGTGTGCATCTCCCCCGCCTTTACCATCAGCTCCCTCTCCACGGGCGATTTGACCGACCTGATCTTCCTGATAATCGAGGAGGCGTCGGCGAACTCCATCTTTGGAAAAAGTTTTTTAAGATAAAGGTAGTTCTTGACCGGAAGGACGTCGAATTCGAGGCCGATCCTCTTGAGGTTCTCGAATCCGCCTTCTCTCAGAGCGTCCGGGAGGAGCTTGAGGCCTCTTAGGGGGACGATGTTCGGAAACCTCGACTCCGCCCTCGCCCTCTCGAAGTCCCTGATGACGTAAAAAACCCCCTCGCCGTTGCCGGAGATGAAAAGCGCCCCGCTCTGGGCGGTGGAGGTGAAATAGTATATGTCGCAGTCCTGGAGTATCAAAAGCCCGTCCAGGCCCGCCTCGGATACGGCATCAGCGGCAACCTTCGAGCGGCGGGAGAGCTCATCGGCCGTAAAACCGGACAATCTGTTCGTCATAGACTTATCTTTCTCTGTCGAGTTTGAGGGATTTCAAGAGAGACGCGGTCTCGTCCTTTGTCAGCTTTCTGATTTCGCCGGGGGAGAGCCCCTCGAGGTAGAGGGGGCCGATCGATATCCTCCTTAACTTCAGAACGCGCATCCTGAAGTAGCGAAACATCTTCTTTATCTGCCGGTTTCTCCCCTCCATCAGCGTGACGTCGTACCAGGAGTTGTTGTCGGTGACTTTCAGGGGGACGATCTTCGCCGGCAGCGTTTGTTTGCCGTCTATAGGGATTCCCTTTCGGAACTTTTCGAGATATTTTTTTGAGAGCGACCCGGAGACCTTGACCTGGTAGGTCTTCGGGAGCTTAGTCTTGGGGTGGGTTATGAGGTTCGCAACATCGCCGTCGTTGGTGAGAAGGATAAGGCCGTCGGCGTCGTAGTCGAGCCTCCCCGCCGGAAAGACCCTGACGGAAAGACCCGACGTGTAGTCGGAGACCGTGATCCTCCCCTCCGGGTCGGTCATCGTGGAGACCACCCCCTTCGGCTTGAAAAATAGGTAGTAATGTTTTTTCTTTACGGCGGAGAGCTCCTCGCCGTCCACGCAGATCGATTCGCTCTTCGGGTCGACGGTAAGTCCCATCTCGGTGACGACGCTTCCATTGACCGTGACTCTGCCGCTTCTGATAAGCTCATCGGCGCCTCTCAGTGACGAAAGCCCGGCCCTCGATATGACCCTGTTAAGTCTGATCTTCTTCATCTGGAAAGAGGAACTCCTTCTGCTCTTCTATCTCCCCTTCGGTGAAGAGGTCCCCGGTCTCCTTCAGGGTGGGGAGAGACTTTAAATCCTTAAGGCCGAACGTCTCCAAGAACTCCTGGGTGGTGCCGTAGATTATCGGTTTTCCTATCACGTCCCTCTTGCCGAGGATCTTTATCAGCTTTCTGTCCAAAAGTACCTTTACGACCCCACCGCAGTCGACGCCCCTGATGCGCTCAATGTCCGAGCGTATGATCGGCTGGCGGTAGGCGATGATGGAGAGCGTCTCCATCGCCGCCCGGGAAAGCTTCTTCGGCCTGGAGTCGAGCATCTCCTTGACGAAGGGGGCGAATTCGGGCCGCGTCCTGAACTGGAAGCCCCTGGCCACCTCGGCGATAAATATCCCCCCGCTTCCCTCATCGTATATCTTCTTGAGGTCATCGATGGCGTCCCTTATCTCCTTGTGCTGGGCCTCGGGCAGGACTCTTTTTATATCATCTATCCTCAACGGTTTTTCCGAGGCGAAGATAAGGGCCTCGACTATCCCGATAAGCTTTTCCCTTTCCAATTTTTTAAAACCCCGATAATTTATTCATCTTGGCCATCTTGGCTTATTGCTATCGCGCTGAAGATCCGTATGGTGCCGAAGGGCTGCGCCTGGTAGATCCTGACGATCCTCTCCTTTATGAGCTCGAGGAGCGCAAGAAACGTAACGACAATGATTATCTTCTCCACCCCCTGCTCAAAGAGATCCTCGAAGACCACTTCCCCCCGCTCCGTAATAAACTCCGAAATCTCCGCCATCCGCTGTTTCAGGCTGAGCTCCTGAATATTTACTTCGTGGACCGTGTCCTTGGGGGCCTCCATCAGGACCTTCCTGAAGGCCGCGACGAGCTGATATATGGTGAGGTCCTCCATGACCTCCTCCCCGCCGTCCAGGGAGACCTCCGCCCCCTTTAAAAAGACGTCTCGCATCAAGACGTCGAATTTGTCGAGCTTTTCCGCCGCCTCCTTGTATTTCTGGTATTCGATGAGCCTTAACGCCAGCTCCATCCTGGGGTCTTCTTCCTCCTCTTCGTCTTCGGACGGCAGGGGCGGGAGGAGCATCTTCGACTTGATGTGCGCCAGGGTCGAGGCCATGACCAAATAGTCTCCGGCCACGTCGAGGTTCAATACCTTCATCAGCTCCAGGTGCTCAATGTACTGCTGGGTGATCTCGTGGATGGGGATGTCGAAGATGTCGTACTCGTTTTTCTTTACAAGGTAGAGGAGGAGGTCAAGGGGCCCCTCGAATATCTCGAGCCTTACCCTGTATGTCTCTCCCTCCCAGAATTCCTCTGCCATATATTTATCCCCCTAGACCCAACAGCTTGCTCGCAATCTCACCGCCCAGCATGATATACGAGATTAAAAAAATTGCAATCCCGAAGACCTTGTTGAGGGGCGTCAGGAACAGGAGCCCGATCACTATGAAAATCCCGAACGGCTCGACGCGGGAGTAGTTCTCCGCCGCCTTGTCCGGCAAAAGCCCGACAACGATCCTCCCGCCGTCCAAGGGGGGCACCGGCGTCAGATTGAATATTCCCAGGACCACCGAGAGGATATACGTGTAGAGGAGTATCGTGACCCCGGTCGTTATGAGTGACTGGGGGAATCCTACCTGGGAGCCGAGATCAACGGCGGGATAAAAAATAAATATCGCCCTTAAAAAAATTGCCGCGATGATTGCGATCATGAAGTTCGACGCAGGGCCGGCCGCCGCCACGAAAATCATATCCCTTTTCGGGTTCTTGAGGCGAAAGAAGTTGACCGGAACCGGCTTTGCGTAGCCGAAGAGGAAGGGGGAGTTTATCGCCAGGAGGAGGAGCGGTATGATGACCGTCCCCATAGGGTCTATATGGGGGATCGGGTTTAAGGTCAGCCTCCCGCTGTCTCTGGCCGTGGTGTCCCCCAGCTTCAACGCCGCGTAGCCGTGGGCCACCTCGTGAAACACCACCGCCACGAAGATTGGGATCACCCAGAGAAGCGCCTTTCTTATTATCTCCAATATATCAAAACCCATCGATATTCGGTTTAGCCTCCTTTTTTGTTCGCAATCTCAAAGATAGAGAGAAGTTTTTACGACCATAGGTCGAAGTTGTCAATCAAAATCAAATATTATGCCATAAAAACGCAGCCGATGAAATCAAAAAATAATTGTTTTATTTAAACGGCAGAAATTGTTTTGCCCCTGCTCTCACCCTTCAGGTAACCCCGACGTTCACCAACCGGCATTTTCAACCTGAATCAAAATATCAACGCCAAAACTGGATACTAAACTCACAGGTTAAGACGGCAATTTCCCGGACCACATGGTATTTAACAACTCTTCCTTTGACACCAACCGGCTTTAAGCCCTCGGGATATTCACGCCCAGCGTCTCTTCGGGCGCTTTGGTCTCCTCCTCCTTTTTCGCCTTCTTGGGGAGATACTTCTTTTTCACGTATTCGATCTCCGATTTCTTCCCGTCCAGTTTGCCGTCCAGTCGGAGCATCAAAAGCTCGTTCAGTATCTCCCCAAACAGCTCTCCCGGCGTAAGGCCCAGCTTTACGAGGTCCTTTCCCCTCGTCTCTACCCTGACGTTTCTTGAGGTCGTGATAAACCTGGAGATATAGAGCCTGGTTTTCTCCCTCGTGGATATGGCCAGCATAAAGAGGAGCGTCACGAGCTTTAGGTCTTTAAGTATGTTGTAAACGGTGCTGGGGGAGACATCCTTTGCGAGGGCCAGCCTGTTCATGGCGGAGGCGGCGCCGGTGAGCTCCGCGGTGATGGTTCTCATTTCGCTAGTGGAGGTCATCATGCGGGTAAGTAGGTCATCCCTCTGGCTTTCGTTTAATTCGTATGTTAGCGCATAAAAGTATAGCCGCCTCTTGTCGTACGGTTCATCCATGAAGAGGAGGTCATACCATGATGAGACCTCCTTTATCCTGTTGAAGATTTTCTTCATCGACTTGTCGGCCTTGATGTCCGGGTGGATGAATTTCAGAAGGTCGAAGGACGCGAGCCTCTCTATTGTTAGGTACGGCTCCTCCTCGTCGAAGATCAGCATCATCTCCGTGTAGAGGCGCTTTCCCTTGAGGTGCTCGAACACGTTTATCTTGACGGCGTTTTTGATCAGCTTTTCGGTCTGCTTTCCGATGTGATAGTTGAACCGTTGCTCGAAGCGGATCGCCCTGAAGACCCTTGTGGGGTCTTCCACGAAGGAGAGGTTCTGGATGACCCTGATGGCCTTGTTCTTGAGGTCCCTCAACGCGCCGAAGAAGTCTATGAGGATTCCAAATCCCCTCGGATCGAGCTTGACCGCCAGCGTGTTGATGGTGAAATCCCTCCGGTAGAGGTCGAGCTTTAGGGTGGAGCCCTCAATTATCGGGAGTGACCCGGGGGAGCGGTAATACTCGGTCCTCGCCGTCGCCACGTCCACCTTGTAGCCGTCCGGATATATCACTACGGCCGTGCCGAATTTCTTGTGGGTTCTGATTTTGACCCCTTTCTCCTTTTCAAGATGCCTTGCCAGGGCGATGCCGTCCCCCTCGATTACGACGTCTATGTCGAGGTTTTCCCGCCTGAGCCATAGGTCACGGACAAATCCCCCCACGACGTAGGCGTTAAATCCGAGATCGCCCGCCGTCGTTCCTATCTCCTTCAATATCTCCATTACCCTCGGGGGGAGTCTCTCCTCCATGAGCTTTACGACCGACCGGGTCCTGGCCATCGAGCTTTCCTCCAGGGTCTCTTCAGGAGAGTGTCCCCTGGGCCCGGCGCCGTAGTAGAGGGCGCGAAGGAGGTCGGTCCTCGTTATCGCACCCAAAAGCTTCCCGTCCTTGACCACCGGGAGGAACCGCTGGTTCCCATCGATTATCAGTCCCTGGATCTCCCGTAGGGGGGCGTTTGGGCCTACCGTTGCAAGCTCCGTGTTCATGAATTCCTTTACCGGAAGCTCACCGAGGCCGTGAACGTTGCCCCGCTCGATGGTCTGCCTCGATATGGTGCCGGCCAGACGCCCCTTTTTATCGACTATCGCCAGGACGTTGACGTTGTAGCGGGATATGACCTTTCCCGCGCCGCTGACGGTGATGTCCTCCTTAACCGATTTTACGGGAAAGGACATGATGTCCGACGCGATGCGGACCGGATTGACGTTCTCCCTTAAGACCTGGACCAATTTCTCCGCCGCCTCGACCAGGGTCAATCCCTTTATTGATGCGGACGCCGCGGTGGGATGTCCACCGCCTCCGAACAATGCGGCTATCTCCCCCGCATCTACCTCGTCTATCCTGCTTCGTGCAACGAGGTATATCCTGTCGCCCAAGAGCGCCAGGACGAAGAGGACGTCGATATTTTCGATGTCCTTGACCTTGTGGACGAGGATCGCGAGGTCTCCCACGTAGGACTCGGAGGCTACGGTGATTATCGTGATGTCGATCCCGTTGATGTTGTAGACCTTCTGGTTTTTGAGAAGCTCTCCCAGAAGCTCGATCTGCTCCGAGGTGAGCTCCCTTGTGAGCATATCAGAGACGGTGTTAAGGTTTGCCCCGGCTTCGAGAAAGAAGGCGGCGGCCTTAAAATCGTCCACGGTGGTGGACGTAAACGTGAGGGAGCCGGTGTCCTCGTATATCCCGAGCATCATGATTGTGGCCTCGTCCGGGGTAACGTGGACATTCCACTCCTTGAATATCTGTGCAAAGATCGATACGGTGGCCCCCACCTCCCTGATGATCTCGAAGGAGCCGGAGATATCCTTGCTGTCGACCGGGTGATGATCGTAGATATGGATGTCGACTCCCTTTTTGCCCACCAGCTCCTTGAACGGGCCTATCCGGTCGCTCTCGGAAATGTCCACGAGGATGAGCCTCGTGACCTTTTCGAGGTCGATATCCTTGAGCCTGGCGAAATCGAAGACGTAAAAAGTGGAATTGATGAGGAAATCCCTCAAACCCTTTTCCTGAGAGCCGGAAAAAGCGAGCACGGCCTCGGGATAGAGCTTCTTTGCGGCCATCATTGACGCCATGGCGTCGAAGTCCGCATTCAGGTGGGTTGTGATGACTTCCAAAGGGATAATCCCGCTTTCAAAAAATCGATTTCAATCCTGCCGTCTGCTAAAACTGAAAGATCCTCTTGATGAGACCCTTTTCGCCGAACCATTTTTCCGAAAGCCTTTCGAGCGTCCCGTCTTCTTTCATGGTCTTTATGGTCCTGTCTATCTGGGCGAGGAATATGTTGTCCCCCGGCTTTGCCATTCCCACGGCATAGGGGCTTATTATTACAGGCTTTTCGACGATCATCAGGTCATACTTGCTCAACGGGCCGTTTATGAAATAGCCGGCTATCTCCTTGTCGCAGATGACCGCGTCGACCTCACCCAGGGCAAGTCCCGAGAGGGCGTATCCCGATCCCTTGTAGGCCTTGGAGAAGATTCCGGGTATCTTCTGGAGGTAGCTCTCTTCGACGCCCCCGGCGTTTACGCCGACCGTTTTAGAGAAGAGATCCGAGATTGCCTTGGGGGAGGTGTCTTTGTCGGGCACGACCAGGACCGATTCCGAGACGCCCCAGGGCGCCGTGGTGATAAAGGAGCGGGTCCTCAGTCTGTCGAGCATCAGCATCGCCTCGATGTCGGAGCGCTCCGCCTCAAGGCCCGAGGGGGTTCTCTCCCCCAAAAAGGAGTTGAATTTCACGTCAAGCCCCATGCGGCGCCCCACCTCCTTCATTGCGTCGATGATATATCCCTGGGATCGACCCTTCTCATCAATAAATTGATACGGCGCCATGTTCGGGTTATGGGAGACGTAGAGGATCTTCTTTCTCCTCTCGTCCATGTAATCGGGGACCTTGACCTTGCCCGCCTTCATCTGCTCTTTTCTGTTCAATATCCTGCTCGACTTGTCCTGACCTATGATACCGCTCGTCACGATATCGAGGCCGCCGTTTTCAAATCCCATCAGGTAGACGCCGCCGGCAAAGCCCCCAGACAGAGCGTCCGATAACAGCCCCTTGATCGCCACGTCGAATCGGTTAACGACCGACGCCGCCGCCGAATTGGGTGCGATATCCGACCTGTCTCCCCCGAGCCCAACGACATAAATCCCGGCCTTCTTCGCAGCGTAGACGGCCCCCATGGACGCCGGACCGGAAACGGCAAACAGGACATCCGCTCCTCTGCTCGAAAGCCTGAGAGACTCCTCCATTATCGCGTCCTCTTTGAAGAGGACGGAGGAATCGCGCCCCTCCGAGATGTATTTCACTATCACTTCCGCCGCTGGATTGGCGTCATTTACCCCAGCCGCAAACCCCCTCTCGTACCTCAATATCGGCGAGAACTCGGCGCCCCCGAGAAAACCCACCTTGCCCGTCTTTGTCACGGTGCCGGCGGCGTAACCGGCCATGTATCCAGCCTCGTCCTCCTCGAAGATTACGGAGGCAAGATTGACGAGGGGCACGCCCTCGGCGCCGATGAGGATAAAATTCACTCCCGGATTAGAGACGGCGGCGTCGCTTATGGCGCCGGCCATCCCGCCTTCATCCGAGGCTATTATCAGCGTCACTCCCACTTTGATAAGGTCTTTTACGGTTTCATCGACGTAAAGATTCAGACGGGGAGCGCGGATTATTTCGATCTTCTTCTCATCCTTGAGGGCTGTAAGCGCCTTGAATACTAAGTCGTTGTACTGACTCCCCACCATTTTCTTGCTCTCCATTATCCAGCCCACCTTAATCGGTTTTGCGGCTTCTGTCTCTTCGGCGTACGCAAACGGGGCCGAAAAGAGGGAGAAAAAAAGAACCAGTGCGATAAAAAATTTGAAACGGTTCCGGTTTATATCGTGGTTCATTTCATGGTTCATTTGGTGGTTCATTTGGTGGTTCATTACGTGCTTCATTAATATTACCTCCACTTTTATGACTGATATTTTAAAAACTTAAAACTTAGATATAGGAGTTCATGAGTCCCCGGAGGGTGCCTTCGATGTCGCCTTCAGCAGATGCCCGGAGGCGATTCATCACCCTCTCGGCCCTCTCCCTTAAGTCAATATCCAAAAGATCTCTTGTGCTCCTCATGAATCCCGCCCTCCTTCCGATCCTGTAGAGGAGCCTGTCGTCGTCGTCAAGCTCGAGATAGGAGTCGATCACGCCGAGCATTTTTTCTTTGTCCTCGGGGAGCTTCCCCTCGACCTCCTCCAAGAGGTTAAGGATATGGTCGCTCACGATGTGGCTCTCGATTCCCTCGAGGTTCTCCACGAAGAGCCTGATCTCCCGGGCGGTCTCGTCGTCAGAGAGGAGGGAAAAGCGTCCCTCCTCGATATCCTTCATGAGGGGCATAATCTCGTGGACGTGAAGCGACCTGATCCTGATGAAATGGGGGTCGATCTGGTTCAGGACCCTCGCGCTCTCGACGGCGTGTTCATGAGTCCACTCCCTTCCGCCGAGCCCGGGCATGACGTACTCGGAGAGCTCAAGCCCTGCGTCGACGACATTCCTCCCGCCTAAAACGTGCTGTTTCGCCGTGGTTCCCTTTTTCACGAATTCCAGGACGTTGTCGGAGCCGCTCTCGAATCCGATGTGGACCCTGGTTAGCCCCGCTTCTTTAAGCATCTTAAGGTCTTCCAGCTTCATCCTGGCAACAGTCGCCGAGCGGGCGTAGGTCGTGATCCGGTCTATATCGGGAAACCTCTCCTTTAAGTGGGCCAGTATTTCGAGGAGGTCCGAAGGCTTCATGATAAGGCTGTTTGCGTCCTGGAGGAAGACGTTCTTCCCGCCGTTGTATAGCCAGAAGGCGATATATTTTATGTCCTCGCCCAAGCCCAGTCCGCCGGAGAAGACCCTCCTGGCGACGTTATCGGTAACCTCACCGGCGTATCCCATCCTGAAGGAGAGCTCCTTTATGGCCCTGGAGATGTCGAAAATCGTATCTATGTCCGCCTTTACATCTTCGACGTACCTTATGGAGAACTTCGTCCCCTTGTAGACCGGGCAGAAGGTGCACTTGTTCCAGGGGCAGTTTCTCGTCAGGCGGATCAGAAGGCTCCGCGCCTCGCTGGGGGGTCTTATCGGGCCCTTCTCGAAGCCGTTGAATGTCCTTGAAATTACCATAATCAATAAAGTATAGCAGACTTGGATACATTATGTCAATTAAGCTTTTCTCCCTTTGGCTTCAATCTCTATTTAGCCGGCATAAAATCAGGATGTCAAGAAGGTTTTTCAACGCCCAGGGGAGACCGTTTCGGGGTAGGTCCGGTTTTTGCCCCAGGAGACTGCCTGTGAATTTCGTTTACGAAAAATATTTTGAGACAAATTGTATAGAAAAAGGTATTTCCAACGTAATTAATCCTTGACTAAAGCTATAATTTCTAATATAATAAACTATTTATGAATTCTTTTAGATGAGCCGGGTCTCTTGATTCGGTTTTTCCCGGGGGTAGAGGGTGAAAGGAGTTGGGGGGTGTAAGCTCTGGCCGTCTCGGCGGCATGTAGTATCCTCCAGATTAACCGGAAAGACCGACCGGGGACTGTTTCGGCCGTCGAATCTCCATATGTGCCCACAGTCAGTATTCGAGAGAAATCACTTTTTTAAGAAAAACCTGTTTCTTTAGTTTGTCCAGGAGCCAAAAAGGGAGTTTTCCATGGATATGATTACCGTTTCAAATGTGTCCAAGTTCTACGGCCCCACAAAGGCCCTCGATAACATAAGCTTTACCGTCAAGAAGGGGGAGGTCCTCGGCTTTCTCGGGCCTAACGGCGCCGGGAAGACGACGACCATTTCTATTTTGACCTGCCTCTTTCCCCCCACCGAGGGGACGGCCACGGTGGCGGGATACGACATCTTCAAAGACCCGATCGAGGTGAACAGGAGCATCGGCTACGTCCCTGAGAGCTTCTCCCTCTACACCGATATGAGGGTAAAGGAGTACTTGAGGTACGTTTCTGAGATCAAGGGGATACCGAGAAAGGAGATAGCCGGGAGCATAGAAAAGGTCGTCGAGGAGACCGAGACGAAAGACGTTTACACCAAAGGGATAAAGAAGCTGTCCAGGGGATACCTCCAGAGGGTGGGTGTGGCCCAGTCGCTTTTGGGGGACCCCCCTGTTTTGATCTTCGATGAGCCGACCATCGGCCTCGACCCGATGCAGATCATCTCCATAAGGAACCTGATCAAGTCCCTCTCCGGCGATCGGACGGTGGTACTGGCAAGCCACATCCTCCCCGAAGTCAGCCAGGTAACCGAGCGGGTGATCGTCATAAAGGGCGGCAAGCTCGTCGCCATGGACACGCCGAAGAACCTGATGAAAAGCGTCAAGGCCACAGGAAGGATAATCGTAACGGTTGACGGCGATGAAACCAAGGTGGAGAAGGCCATTAAAAAGGTGGACGGCGTCAAGAGCGTAAAGAAGGTTTCTGATTCACCGGCCGGGAGCACCTATCACGTAGAGGTGGACCAGGATAAGGATATAAAGGGGGCGCTCTCCCGTGCTGTAATCGAGGGGGGATTCAACCTCGTCGAGCTCAGGCTGGAGGACGTGACCCTTGAAGATATCTTTATTAAACTCGTCACGGATAAATAGGAGGTTTAATCGATGCTGCGTATTTGGGCCCAATATAAAAAGGAGATGCGTACATATTTCACCTCGTCGGTGGCATATGTAATCCTGACCATATTTCTCCTGATAAGCGGTTTTTTCTTCACGAGTATTGTGATTTCCTACAGCACCAATAGTATGCAATTCGGCAATTTCCCTCAAGCCCAGGCGTACCTGAATATCGGTCAATCCGTCTTGAGGTTCCTGTTTCAAAACCTGGCGGTCATCATGTTGTTTTTCATCCCGATCCTCACGATGAGGCTTATATCGGAGGAGAAGCGCTCGGGGACCTTAAAGCTGCTCCTGTCGTACCCGATAAGGGACGTCGAGGTGCTTCTGGGTAAGTTTTTCGCCGTGGTCAGCATATTGGCGATGATGTACCTCCTTACGTTTCCATACGTCATATTCCTCTTTGTCTCCACATCGCCCGAGGTAGGCCCGTTCGTTACGAACTATCTCGGAATAATACTGATGGGAACGGCGTTCATCTCGCTGGGGATCTTCGCGTCGGCCGTCACTGAGAGACAGGTCGTCGCAGCGGTTATCTCGTTCGGCGCCCTGATCATGTTTTGGGTAATAAATTGGATGGAGAACAAGGCGGACCAGCTTCTGAGTAAAATTCTGGAAGACATCTCGATATTTACCCACATGGAGAATTTCACGAGGGGGATAATCAACACCCATGACATCGTCTACTATCTCCTCTTTACCGGCTTTTTTCTTTTTCTCGCGCTGATGGCACTGGAATCGAGAACCTGGAGGAGCAAGTAATGGATATGAAAAAAACTATACAGAGTATTAAGGGGATAATATCAGATTTGAGAGAAAAATCCTCCCACGGCTTGACGAGGAGCAGCAAGTATGGAATGAGCACCGCGGCGGCAATCCTGCTGGTCATCGGGATCGTCGTCTTCATAGAGGTTATCTCGTACAACAACAACAAGCAGTTCGACCTGACCAAGGACAAGAGGTTTACCCTGTCGCCCCAGACCGAGAAGATCATGAAGTCCCTCGAAGACAACTTGGAGGCCGTCGCCTTTTACTCCACGGACGATCCTACGAGGATTGAGGTCGAAGAACTCCTGAAGCTTTACAAGTATGCTTCCGAGGGGATGTTCGATTACAGCTTTGTGGACATGGACCTGAAGCCAGCCGCGGCGCTGGAATACAATATACATGAAAACGAGTCCGTCGTGTTCAAATACGGCGACCGTCATGTGAGCGTTCGCGTTACCAAAGATGAAATCTACGACGAGGGAGAAAAAAAGCTCACGAACACCATCCTAAAGGCGATATATACCAAAAAGAAGGCGATCTATTTCTTGACTCAGCACGGCGAGCGGGACATCGATGGCACCGAATCCCGAGATTACAAGAAAATACGCGAGGTCTTGGAGAATCAGAACTACAGCGTGAACAAACTGGATCTCTTGACCAAGGCCGAGGTCCCCGAGGATGCGTCCCTCCTCGTTATCGCGGGGCCTAAGACCAACCTGTTCGAGGAGGAGCTAAAGAGCATAAACAACTACCTCGAGAAGGGCGGGAGCCTTCTCGTTACCCTCGATGCGGAGTACTACTCGCCCAGCCTCGAAAAATATCTTGCAGGTCTCGGGGTCAAGACGGAAAAAGACATCATCATAGATACTGAATCGAGGGTCCACGGCGGGGATTATACGATTCCCCGGGTAGAGATCTACCTGGCCCACCCCATAACGAAGGACTTCGATATCCCTTCATTCTTCTTCTTGGCCCGCTCCATCGAGATCGACAAGGATGCAGAAAAATCATCCGGCTGGGACTTCAGCTACATCGCAAAGACGGGGAAGAACAGCTGGGGCGAGACGAACATCGGGGAGATAAACAAGGGAAAGGCGTCCCTCGACAAGGATAAAGATATAGTCGGCCCTGTGCCGGTTGTGATTGCTGGAGCGAAGGAGATTGAGAATGTTGACGAAGAGGAAGAGGCAAAAAAAGAGGCGAAGATGGTCGTCTTCGGGGATTCCGACTTTGTCAACAACTCCTTCTTCATAAACGAGGGGAATATGAACCTCTTCGTGAACTCGGTGAACTGGCTTTGCGACGTGGAAGAGCTGATCTCCATACTGCCCAAGGACAAGAAGGTTGACACACTCATCCTGGCCGGGAAAAAGGACGAAGTTTTTCTGCTCCTCTCGTCCTTTTTGGTTCCGCTCCTCCTGATCATCACGGGAACCGCGGTTATTATTTTCAGGAGACGGAAGGCATGAGACCCAGAAACCTGCTGTTAATCTTTGCGATATTTGTTTTTGTCGTCTCCTTCTACTTCGTCTTCGAGCGGGTTTACGTCCCCAAGAAGGAGGCCAAGGAGGAGAGAGGGAAAAAGGTCTTTTCCTTTGATCTCGATGACGAGATCGATGAGATAGTAATTGCAAAGAAGGGGGCCAAGATCGTCCTCAAGAAGGAGGAGGGGAAAAAGGAGCGGTGGATAATAACGTCGCCGGTGAAGAGTGATGCGGATTCGGCGGAGGTCATCTCATACCTCGCAAAGGGACTCGACGCCGAGAGGCAGAAGGAGATCGGGGCGGAAGGCGAGATGGAATCGGACCTTTCCGATTTTGGGCTGAAAAAGCCGAGGCTCTCCCTGACCCTGAAGATGAAAGGGAAGTCTCAAACCCTGCATATGGGAAACTTTACCCCCACCGACGATTTCGTCTACGCCAAGAGGGCCGGGGAAGACAAGATATTCACGGCGAAGAAGAGCGTCTTCACCGACCTCGACATCGACCTCATCCAGTTGAGGGAGAGGGGGCTCGTGGCCTTTCCCATGAACGTGACCAGGGAATTCAAGGTGGAGAGGGGCGGAGAGGTCGTCAGGGTAAACCGGGAGGCCCTAGGCTCCTGGAAGATAGTCGAGCCTATCGAGTTTGCCGCAGACAAAGAGGTGGTCAAGGAGATTTTGAACTTCATCTACGATTCCAAGGCACAGAAATATCTTGATGAGGAAACGCCCGACCCGGGGAAATACGGCCTCGACGACCCCCGGATTATCTTTACGGCCGTGGACAAGGGGGGGGCGATTTCGGTATTGAAGATCGGGAAAGAAGACGAAGAGGGCAACTACTACGCAAAGCTCGAGGGGCTTCCCTGGGTCTTTACGGTAAAGGAGACGGTCAAGAACAAGCTTACCCTCTCGGCCGAATCCGTCATGGAGAAGGTCATCCTGGACTACATTGTGGCGGACGTTTCCGGTTTTACCGTAACGGCGGGGGAGGTCAAGATCGAGTGCAGGAGGGCGGATAAGTCCTGGGAGATCGTAAAGCCCGAAAAGACCCTCGGAGACAAGGCCGCCGTCGACAACCTGCTCTGGGATTTCAAGGACTTGAATTTTATCGATGTCGTCGAGAAGCCGGCGGCAAATCTAAAGAAATACGGCCTCGACAAGCCGGCCGTGGTACTGAACGTTGTGTATTCCAAGGAAGGCGAAAAGAAGAAAATAAAGAGGAAGGTCATGATAGGGAAGGTCGAGGGGGAGACTGGTTACGGCTATTCCGAGGGGCTTTCCGATGGCGGGGAGTTTGTTTTCACCTTTCCGGCCGAGAAGATCGAGAACCTGACGCCGACGTTTTTCGGTCTCAAGGACAAGTCCCTGTTGAGGTTTGAGAGGGACGACGTCGAGCATCTGGAGATCGTCTGGGATTCGGAGACTTACGAGTTCCAGAAGAAGAGGGGAAAGTGGAAGGTGGTCTCGCCCGAGGACAAGAGCGTGGAGTCGGACGACGTGAAGTACCTCCTGGGGACCATAAGGGATCTGGCCTACTTCGTGGTGATTTCATCGGGCAAAGACAAGAACGGTTTTGGCCTGAACAAGCCGAAGAAAAAGATAACACTTAAGGGCGATAACGGGGAGGAGATGGGCGAAATAATATTTGGGAAGGTCAACGAGGAGGACGGATATGTTTCGGCGGCCTCTTCGGCCCAGAAAGGCGTATTCGGTGTAAAGCCGGACCTCGTTAATGAGCTCGGCTCCGAGATTGAAGATTTAATGAAATAAATTAAATAGGGGGGAATAAAGGTGGCAAGGATTACGGTGGAGGACTGTCTGGAGGAGGTGGAAAACCGCTTTCTCCTCGTGCATCTGGCGGCAAAACGCACAAAACAGCTTAAGAACGGCGCCGGACAGATGATAGAGCCCACGGACAACAAGGACGTGGTAAATGCATTGAGGGAGATCGCCGCGGGCAAGGTAAGTTTCGAGAATATAAACGAGTTGAATGTTCCGAAGAGGGATCCCTTCGACTCATATGTCGAAGAGGAGAGAAAAGAGGATCTTGATGATTTTCCGGAAGACTCCCTCGAAGAGTCTTTGTATCCGGACGATAACGAAGAGGATGAATAAGCCGTGGGTTCGTTGAATCCCTTGAAGAAGGGGCTCCTCCTATACGGGGACGCCAGGAGGGGCCCGGCGCAGCCGGAAGAGCTTCTGAAGTATGCGGAGCGTTATATGGAGGAGGGCGGACTTGCGGACGCCCTGAATTTCTACGATGCGGCGGGCTCCGATGACGGGATCCGCAAGATCATTTCAGCGGCGGTATCGAGCGGGGACTTCTTTCTTTATCGACGCGGATGCGCGCTTCTGGGAAGCGGGATGGACCGCGGGGAGTTGACAAACCTCGCCCAAAACGCAAAGGCTTCGGGAAAGCTCGTATTCGCCCGGGACGCCTACCGTGAGGCGGGGGACGACAAATCGGCGGGGGAGGTTGAAAAGTTGATGGAGGGTTAGCCTCTCATTATCTCAATTTATGACTTCGAGTATTTTTGCAGATGTTGTGGAGGGATTTGTGGAATAATGGAGGGAGCGCGCAAATAGGGGAGGGCGCGGCGACGATGGGGGGCAGGGGGATGAGGCGAATCGGGGAGGGGGGATGGAAGGAGGTTTCTTTTCCGGTCTGGGAGATGATAAAGGGCGGACAATGTGAGGGGCGGGGGATGTGGGGGCGGAGGATAAGATGGATTTAATGGATGAAGGTGGAAGAATAGCAAAGTGTCCCGTCTGCGGCAAGAACGCACTGAATCCGTTTCGCCCTTTTTGTTCGGAGAGGTGCTGTCTGATCGACCTGGCCCGCTGGTTTGGAGAATCTTACCGGATAGAGACTGAGGAGCGCCTCGACGGTCCTGAAAGTGAATCGATAGAATCCGCGAGTATGGGGGAAGAAAGCTGGAGGCCGCTCCATTTATCGAAGCTCCTTTTTTAAAAAAACCAATCAATATGCTGTCATTCCCAACGAGATAGAGGAATCCGGAAGGATATTTATTGGATTCCCGTTTGCAAGGGAATGACAAAGTATAGTATTCACTGGATCCCCGCTTTTCAAGAGAATCTATACTGTCATTCCCAACTCGATTGGGAATCCAGAAAGATATTCACCGGATTCCCGCTTCCCAAGGGAATAAAATTACCGGCCTAAAAATCGACTCTTTTTCGTCAAATTGTACAATTTAACCGCGCAGGGTGTATCTGAATGCTGTTATTCAACTGCGAGAGTAGTTTTATTGATTTACGATTAAGAACCGTTTAAGATACTCGACGTAAAAAGGTACTATTCGTAATCTACTCGAATTCCGCCCTTTTTTATGTAAGGAATGTGGATTTTTTTGTCATAAGTGACAGAGTATTGTCATGTGATCGAGGGAGGTGAAAAATATTTATCACCATGTATCCTGCTGATATTATTGACTAATATTGAAATCGTTGCATTATTTGCTTATTAAAGCCGCAAAATATTTGTCGTTCGCTGATCCAAAATACCACGCTCTTTTGAAAGGGGAATTGTACCCGCCAAATTGTCTTGGGTGCGTAAACGCCCGTAATTATTAACAGAATAAACCTTCCTTTCGATGGTTTCACTTCGGCGTTGACCTGATTGAAGCAATGGCACATAAATTGCACTTCTCTTTGCTATTTATTAATGTCTAATCCAGAGGCTCAATCGTTCTAAATTTATTTTGTTCCAGAAAAGGATTTTTAAATGGCTAAAAAAAATTGCTGGGAAGTAATGAAATGCGGGAAGGAAGAAGAATGCCCCGCGGCAAGAATCGGGCGGGGAATAGGTACACACGATGGTAAGAACAGGGGGAGATTCTGCTGGACGGTTCATGATACACTCTGCATGGATAAGGCTCATGGCAGTTTTGCGGAAAAAATAAGGATATGTGTTAATCAATGCAAGTTTTACAAGCAGGTAAAGTCTGAAGAAGGCACCAACTTCATCTTGCAGTAAATATGTAGTCGTAATCTCAATAAATGTTAGATACCGCATGGTCTAAAATAAAAAGAGGCGGTAAAGAGTTAAAAAAATGATCGATTTACGGTTTCCAATTTGGCAATTTGATATAAGGGCGGGGCGAGGCGGCGGCGGGAGATTGCTGGGTGTTTTTTGTAAAATAGAGTCCTGGATGTTTGCGGGGAAGGCATCAAGAACCGAAAGGTGTTCCTGTTGATAAGAGACTCATCAAGGGATGGCGGGCAATAAGGGGGGAGATTTCTAAACTGTACGTGCCTTAGATCTTCACTATATTCGGTCAACTCTATATTTTCAGATAGTGCTTCGGAAATAATAATCTTGGATGCGGCCTTATTATCTTTCTATCAAAGGATAAAGATAACAGCGATGCAGTTTTTGAGTCGAAGTAATATCGAATGCCCGGATGAATGACAAAATTAGTCATGAATCTATTCACGCCCACACATATCTCGGAGGATAAGGAGCGTTTTTTACCTTAAGGTGTAGAATTACTGTCAAATGTCTTAAGAATTGTAGGATATTGTACGTTATGTAAATATATGATTTTATTACTGAAAAAGAAAAAAGTGAAAAAAAGTAAAAAGATAATGTAAAAAAATGGGCATTCGGACCTCTTTCATACGATTTTCATCAAATACTGGGAATACGTTCTTTCGATGCATAAGTATTAGAAATCATTACATTTACGGCAAGAATTCTCTGTGAAGCGAGAGGTGTGGGCAATGGCATAGATATTGCGTAAATACGTCCAACAGTAGTAAAAAAAGCTGAGTTTAAAGAATATTATAGGAGGATCTAAAATGGCTAAGGTAAACTGTTGGGAGATACTGCAGTGTGGAAGATCACACGATTGCCCGGCGGCAAAGGTAGGACAGGGTGAAGGTATGCATGGTGGTTCAAAAAGGGGAAGGTTTTGCTGGACGGTTGCGGGGACCCTTTGCCGCAATGAGGTTCAGGGTGTTTACAAGGACAAGATCAAAAGGTGTGTTAACCACTGCGAGGTTTACAAGAAGATAAAGGATGAAGAGGGCGGCGACTTCTCAATGCATTAACTGCAAAATCTTTTCTGTTGCCGACTGAAATACGGGGAAGATCGTCAGTAAAGTCCGGTTTGAGCACCTTTTTGATGATCGTCTTTTCTCTTTGAACGGGACAAATCAGAAGAAGATTGCAAAAATAAAAATAAAACTAAACCCCCTTCCGTAAAAAGAAGGGGGTTTGTCAATGATCTGGGGGTTTTATAACCTCCTTTTTGATTTTCATGGTTTTTTGGACATTACGGTGTCACCCTGAAAAAGCAGTTCCCCTCGATCCCCTCATCCAACAGCTTTACCTCAAGCTCGAAACTGCCGGGACTGACGAGGTTGCCGCTGTTGTTTCTCATATCCCAGCTCCAGGAGCCGTTGTAGCCCACAGGCATAGGATCCGGGATTCCCGCAGGCCTCGAGTTGTGCGTTGAGCAAGCCACCGGGCCGGAGCTTTCGCTGCGGTAGATGATCCATGTAACCCTCGAGGTGTCAAGCTCCTTTGTTCCGTTGTTCTTGATCCTGAAGGTTACAATGCTCCCCTTTGTGTATGAATTCCTGTCCGATATGATCTTAATTTTTGCCGTTCCTCCCCCGCCGGCGGAGCCGCCTCCGATCTTGAATCCAGAGCTCACTTTGGTCTGGTTGTAGTTCATCTGGGGAAGGTCGATGTGAACCTTTATCCTGTATGTCCCCGCGGGCTGGTAACTTCCCTCGTTGTCTCTCATGTTCCACGACCATTTCGCAACCTCGCCGGGATTCAGGGTGTCCGGGGTTCCCGGGGGCTTCTTCGGCTCGCCGGTGTAGACCTCCCTGCCGGCCCCGCCTTCCCTGCTCTCCACCATCCACCACATGTGTTTCAGATTCATTGGCTTGGCGCCGGTGTTTTTGAGATGAATGCGGACGGCGGAGTGCTCACTGTAGTTTGTTTTATCCGTTGTTACGTTGAAATCGTAATTTGCCGCCAAAGCTGAAAGGGAGAAGATCAAGATCAGTGCAAGGGAGAGGAGAGGGAGAGAGAAAAGGACCTTCTTGTCTGAAATCAGACTTTTCATCTGTTCCTCCTTGAAAAAAAAGTAAAATAGTCAAATTTTATATATGATATAAGAAGTAGGGAAATAGTGCAACAAATATTTCTGGATTTTAATATTGCTTGGCAGGATATTATGTGATAACCATCACATACGAGGGGAGGACCGCCTTTTGCAGAATGCGTTGATGATATATTGCATATATGATAATATGTACAACGATTTATTCCTAATCATAAATTATGAAAAAATCCTGTTTTGTAATCGCCTATTTTCTTTTCACTTTTGCCTTTGTCCTTAATTCCGCCGCTTGGGAGATGGAAGGCGGAAGGCTTAAGGTTGAGGGGGATTACTCCATCGACGTCTATTACGACCACGTCTACGGAAACGCGGCCAAGTCCTCCAAGGATATCGACCTGACGAAGAAGGAGAGTTACCACTACACGGAACAAATCGGCATCCATTTAGGGACGGCGATCAAAGATGACCTCAATCTAAAATTCGACTTCACGGGCAGGCACAGCACGGATAAAAACGTTCAAGCCCATCGCTATGAGCTTGTAAAGCTGTATCTAGGCCTTACGGGAGAAGGATATGAGCTTGCCGTGGGAGACCTTGCGGAACTATATTCCAACTACACCTTTAATACCACTTTTTTCGGCCTTAAGGCCTCGTACAATCCTGTCGACTACATTACCGTCAAAGCCCTTGCGGGAAGAAACAAGATCAGGAGGGACGATCAGTACGAGCAGGTCTTCGGCGGCGGAATGGTATCATTTGACCCCAATCCCAACTTGAACTTCAATGCCTCTTTTATGCACACGGAGATAACCGACCTTTATCCGAACGCAACGGAGTCCAACTACAGAAACGACGTATGGTCCCTTGGATCTGCGATAAACCTGTTTGAAAAAAGGTTGGCCCTCGCCGGGGAGGTCGCCTTCTGCGAGCACATTGTTGACAGGCGTGATCCTCTGACGGAAAGGTTCGACGGCTTTTCAACTTGGGCAGTACTGATTTTAAAGCCTGCAGGGGAAGATCTGACGTTATCATTTACCCACGAATACGTGGAGCCGGATTTCAAGGCGGTCATGGGAACGCACAATACGGACAAGGAGACCTTTCTCTTATATGCGGATTACAAGCCCTCCGATTTTTTTCAGTTCATCTCTTATTACCAGTTCTACAGGGATTGCCTCACAGATAAATCCCCGAAGTTTTACCGCACCGATACCCACGACGCCGGGGCCGAATTTACAATCAGGCCCTTTACCGGCATCGATTACGGCTATTTCAAGAATCTTAACCTGCTCTATAAAATGTATTACACATACGATAAATCGGAGGACAGACCCGAGAGCGTCAACAGGCAAAATATCAGAGCCGAGATAGGAGCAGAGAACTCCATCGAGAAGTACTGGGGAAAGACGGGATGGACCATGGGCCTCGGGCTCACCTACGATATTGATCACAGACTTCACGCCGAGGATTCCCTCACCACCAATATCAATTCGACACTCAATCTGTCCACCGATGCCTACGGCTTCGACTTCGCTTTCAACCTGGGATTTTCAGTCGAGTTTACGGACACCTACGTCGAGTATCCCAAAAATACCTTTACGAAGACAACCGCAGCGCTCGCCTCCGGTATTGTGGTTACAAACAACAGGTGGCTGCCTTATAAAACCGTCCTTGGGATTGAATTCGCCGGGACCTTTATTGACGAAGACATCAGATACGACTCGATGGAAAACGATACGACAATTTTTTTGAGTCAGGTTCTCTTTAAGAAAAAGAGTCTTGTTTCGACGATAGGGTTGAGCTATTCAAACAAGGACTGCAGATCTCAGAATCCGGCCGATCGCTACGGCCAGGATGAGTACAGGGTAAACTTTGAAATAAAATTTTGACTTCAAGGCGATAAAATGGGAAATCACAAAAACTACGGCCGGATAATCTTAAAGCTCCTTACACCGCTGATTATTTTTAGTGCCCTGATACAGTTTTTACCCGACCCTGTTATTGCGGTAGATATGAAACCGGCAAAGTCCAGGGTAAAAGGTATCTCCAGGCCCGAGGCGGGAGAGGTAACAATCGAGAGGGACGGCAACCGGGAAATCCTATATAGGTGTGAGAGGGTCAAGGAGAACGAGTCCATTCGAGTCGGTAAAGGGGGCTGGGTGGAGCTCAGATTCCTCAATAAAGGGGATAGAATAAGGATGGAATCCCACTCCGGCATTGCTATTGAGAAAATGGTGAGGGGCGATAAGGAGAAGGCCGTCAATGCCCTGTTGATCCTCAATCACGGTTCGTTGAGGGCAAGATTGGACAAGGGTTTCGATTCGACCTTCACGGTAAGGACGGGAAACGCCGAAGTAACGGTGGAAAAGGGGGATTGCATCATTCGGTATGATGATTCATCGAGGAGGTCACTTATCGTGGTGAAGGCCCTTTATGATGGGGGCTCGGTTCTGGTAAATACCACAGATAAGTCTAGTAAGGACGCCGTCGGCGTTCCCGAGGGAAAGAAGATTGAGATAATCGGAGAGGTAGAGGGCTTCGAGGTCAAGGATGCGGGTATTGAGCTCGCCCTGTTCGGAAAAACCATGAAGTTTGTCGATGAAGAGGGTTATGGGGCGGTCAAGACAACGCCCAAGAAATTGGGAATAAGGGGAGAAAAGCCGTCCATAGATGTTAAGGGCGAGGCGGAGAGCTTCACAAGAAAGTTTGTTGATAATCTTAACGCTGAGAGCGTATCCGGCATAAGGGGGATGGTATCGGGAAGTTATTCTGGCAACATCGGTGGATATGGCAGCAGAACGGCCCTCATAAACGGCCTTAAGGAGCATTTTGACACGGGTAAAAGGTCAAGGCTGACCTATTCGGTGGGAAACGTCGGAAAAACTGATGAGGCGGGAGGGGGGATTATCATTGATGCGAGGATAGGCGGAAACAGCGTTAAGTTCTGGATCACAAAAGAGGGGGGCTCCTATTACCTCACCCACGCCGAGGGAGGGTGGTTCTACGAGTAAGGGAGGGTGAAAGAACAAAAGGCGGGTCGCAAAAAAGTTACGACACGCCCCTTTTTATCAGATTGGAAATCATCCCCGTCATCTGTTTGGCTACTGCAATCGATCTTTCAAACGACCCGTTCTCTAAAAAATCCTAACTCCTTAAGATTATTAGAGATAAGTAAATCTTTTAAGAATCTTTAAAAAAAGGTGAAAAATCTTCCGTCAGTTTGAAGAAAATAATATATAATAATGTAGGAGTTTAATGGGATTTGCTTTATTAAGTTAATAGTATAGTATAATTTTTTAGGAGTTAAAAATTGTCTGATAGGGAATTTGAAATAAACTTTCTCCCATACATTAAAATTAAAGAGGATTTAAGAATAGGAGATATTGTTTTTTGGAACTTCTATGAAAAAAGGATGATTATATAAAAGATAATGAAATCAGAAATCATGTGGAGAAAATATTAAAACAATACGTTAACCCCAAAAAAAAGACGAAATTATCGAGTTTTTCAAAAAATGAATCAGAATCACTATACACTGAAGGTAGAAAAGTTTGTGACGTAACAATAGTATCTTTTGGTCATTGTAATAACTTTAAAAAACTTACAGAAACACAAAGAAAGAAGATAAGAGACTCTACTACTATTCTTTGTTTTTCTACAATGGTTAGAAATTTAAAAAATAGGCAGTTTTTCCGTGACGATTTCAAACTCTATCACCAATATTTTACACTGGGTGTAAGTGATATTTCACTATCTTCAGGAAGTAATATCAATAAAATTTCTTACGGTTATCAAATAGAAGATCTTTTATTTATAAGACCATTCTATGTTTCAAGTGGCTGGGATATTGATTTTGACAAAAAGGTTTTAAGGGCACTTGAAAAACTTTTAGAAGATAGTAAAAAACAAGAGCTTTGTAGAAGAATTATTCGATCTATTGAATGGGTTTTATTTGCCCACAGAAACTTTGAAAATTTTAAAGATGAATCAAGGGTCATAATGATGAACAGCTCTTTTGAAATTCTACTAAATGGAGTAGTAAGAAGAAAACATTTCATTAATTTAATTAAACAACTAACCAAAAACACTTTTTATGGTACAAAGGAAAAAACAACAAGAAGAAGAATAAAACTAGAAAAAGGTGAAAAGGATGTAATTGAAAAGGACTATACTTTTAGATGAAAAAGTTACGATCTTACCTTACAGTTTAGTCGTTTAAAGAGAAGATATTTTATCATAGAAGAGCCATCCCCGAACTTTAATTA
>JAFGIX010000037.1 GCA_016929395.1 Candidatus Zymogenus saltonus | reverse complement strand
TAATTAAAGTTCGGGGATGGCTCTTCTATGATAAAATATCTTCTCTTTAAACGACTAAACTGTAAGGTAAGATCGTAACTTTTTCATTTTTAGTGAAATAAAGATAATTCGTAATTGGGAAGAATTTTTAAAAAAAGTCGTTGATTCAAGAAATTACTATACGCATCTGGATGAAAAGATTAAGGAAGAAGGCAATGTTATTAGTGGAGTAGAACTATTTTGGCTAACACGGAAATTAAGAGCGCTTCTGATAATATGCATAATGAAAGAGATTGGATTTGAAAATAAGGAAATACTTCTTTTATTAGAATCGTACTTAAACAATAATATGAATTCTATTTTTAAAAATTAGCCTAATAATCGGAAACACCGAAATTCTTCTAACTACAAGGCTTATCCTACTCCATCCCCTTCGGGATGAGGCCCAGGACCCTGGCCGGCGAGCCGCCGCCCGTCCCCAACGGCAAAAGCCCAATGAAGACCGCGGAGCCGGTGGGCGGAAGCCTCCTCAAATCCCTCAGGTTCAGCAGGACGATCCCCCCAATCTCGGCCATGAGCCTCGACGCCTCGGGGTCTTTCTTAAAGCCGGGGTCGAGGCCCGGCGCGTCTATCCCGATCACCCTGACCCCCCTCTTTTCGGTCAGGTACTTCACGGCGTCGACGGAAACCCCGGGAAAGTGCATCTTCTTTCCCTTGTCGAAGTTGAAGTATATCGTCTCGTCCCCCCATTGCCTATCCCAGCCGGTCTCGATCAGGACGATCGAGCCGTTCGGAACCGGGCCGTTGTAATCCTCCCAGCGCATTATATGGCCGGAATCGAGGGAGTAGTCGGAATCTTTCTCCACGGCGCCCTCCACGTTGATGACCACCGCATTTCCCGCAAGGTATCCCGGCTCGACCCGGTCGGCGGTGGAATATTCCGCGCCCCACCGCGACGGCACCACAACGTGCGTCCCGGACCTGTCCGACATCGTAATATCGTAAAGGTAAGGGGCGGCCTCCCCCTGACCCTTTTTCATAGCTATCGAAACGGGCGAGTCGCCGGGGAAGTAAACAACGCCGTCGCTCAGGGGATGGGTAAGATCGACGACCTCGTATTTCGACAGGTCTACTGCCAAAGAGCGGCCGCCTGTGAGAAAGAGAGCCGTGAAGGCGATCGAAAAAATCGGCGTAAATCTCTTCAATGCTCTAATCCACATATGAGACCTCCTGAATTTTTTAGACTACAAAAAAGGGGCCGAAAAAACTGAGGTTGAGCCTCGAAACCCTGCCGCCGACCCCCAATAACCTCACGGCCTACCCCCCCTACTCCCCCTACCCCCCCTTTAAGATGAGGTACTTCTCCTTGAAGTGCTTTATGTCCCCGTTCTCGGCGAAGCTGTAGTAGTCGTTCTCCCCGATGATTATGTGGTCGTATACGTCCATGTCCATCATCCTGGCCGCAAAGACGAGGTTTCTCGTTATCTCCTTGTCCTGGGACGAGGGCTTCGGGTGTCCGCTCGGGTGGTTGTGTACGAAGATCAGTCCGGAGGCGTTGTACCTGATTGCCTTTTCTATTATCTTCCTCGGGTAGACTATAGACTGGTTCAGCGTACCCTCGTGGAGTGTCTCGGTGTGGATGATCTCGTTTCTCGAATTCAGGAATATGACCTTGAATATCTCGTGCTTCAATCCCTTCATGGAGACCTGAAGGTACCTGAGCACATCCTTCGCCGAGTGGAGATATTCCTTCTTCGTTATCTTATCCCTCAGGTAGTACGAAGAGGCCTCGAGGATGAACTTGATCAGGAAGGCCGCGTTCTCTCCCACCCCGGAGACGGACATCAAGTCCTCCCGCGAGGCCTCGAAGACCCCCTGGATCGTCTTGAACTCCTTTATCAGCTTCTTCGCTATCGGCTTGGTATCCCTCCGGGGGATGGCGAAGGTCAACAGTAGCTCTATGATCTCGTAGTCGGAGAGGCTTTCCGGGCCCGCCTTCAGGAACCTATCGCGCAGCCTCTTCCTGTGCCCCAGGTAATCCTTTTCGCCTGTTTTCGGATCAGTCATTTCATTAAAAACAAGATTGAAGCGTAAAAATCAAACCATCAAGGGAAAATTCTACCCGAACGAGCTTCAAAAGGCAATGGTTCAATTGCCCTTTGCCCCCCCTTGTCCACATTAGAAAAGATTATTTATTTAGTCAAGATTGCTTAATATATGTTTTTTCACCCGAGCCGCTTCAACCTTGCGGCGAAGAACCCGTCCGGGCAGTCGGAATCGCCCGGTGCTTTGATATTGCCACTCACCCCGTCATCGAAGACTTGAGGCGGTGTAAAGAGGCACTCCTTCGATACGAGCCTGTCGGTTCCCTCTCCAAGATAGTCGGAGACGTCCTCGAAGGAGAAATCGCCGTGCTCTTTCAAAAAGTCTTCGACGACCCCGATCCCCTCCGCCGGATTTATCGTGCAGACGCAGTATACCAGCGCCCCCCCCCTCTTCACGCGACCGGCGGCCGCCTTAAGGATACTCCTCTGATTCTCGATTAAGGTCTCGATCTCCTTTTCCTTTAATCTCCACTTGATCTCCGGGTTTCTTCGCAGCGTCCCCAGCCCGCTGCACGGAGGGTCTACGAGCACCAGGTCGAACAGTTCCGATTCCCTTAGAGGCAGAGAGTTGGAATCTGCTACAACAGTCTTTAAAGAGCCTATCCCGAGCCTCTTTGCGTTTTCGGCGATTGACCCCGCCCTCCCCTCGTTTATATCTATCGAGAGGACAAAGCCTCCGTCCTCCATCAGCTCCGATATGAAAGTCCCCTTTATCCCCGGGGCAGAGCAGAGGTCAAGAATCCTCATTTCCGGCTTCGGGTCGACGATGATGGGGACAAGCTGGGACGCCTCGTCCTGAAGGGTAAAGCTCCCGTCGAGATAGAGCTCATCCCTGAAGAGGGCGCCCCCCCCGTTCACGATTATCCCGTGGGGGGAATATCTCGTCGACGCCGCGTCAAATCCCCTATCGATTAACACCTCCAGCAGCTCCCCCCTCGTCAGCCTCATGACATTTGTCCGTATCGCGACCGGAGGCCTCGTGGAGTAGGTCCCGGCAATCGCCTTCGCGGTCTCGTATCCAAAGTTGTCTATAAAAAATCGTGAGAGCCACTCGGGAAGGGAATAGTAGACCGAGAGAAAGCCCGCCGGGTCTCCTTGCTCGTCCGGGTACTCAATCCCATCCATCGACCTCAGGGCGGAGCGCAAAACGCCGTTTATGAAGGAGCCGGCGCTCCTCTTCCCGTAGATTGCCGCGAGCTCCACCGCCTCGTTTACGGCGGCGTAGGGGGGGATCTTTTCGAGAAAGACTATCTGGTAGAGGGCGACTCGAAGGATGTTCAAGACCTTGTCGTCGAGCGACTCAAGCGGCCTCTTCGAGAACCGGGACAGGATGAAGTCGATCCTCTTCAGGTTCCTCAAGACCCCGTAGGTAAGCTCCGTGGAGAGGGCCCTGTCTTTCTGGGACAGGCTTTTCGCGGCGGTCTCGTCCCTGGAGAGGAGGATATCCAGGACGGTGTCCGAATACACCCCTTTTTGCAAAACCGCATTTACGGCCGAAACGGCCACGTCCCTCGGTCCCGTCATGGTACAGTATTTCCCGATAAATTTTGATTAATTATTTTGTAGGAAGAATAGTAGATGTCCAAGATTTGTGACACTCTTTCTAACGCTTCACTCGCCGCCGAAGATCGTGCCCGTCTCGATTCCCTTCCCCCTCAGAAACTCCCCGGCTTCCATCCTCCTCTTCCCCGGCGCCTGAAGCTCCCTTATGACAACGCCTCCCCCCTTTGCCGCCACGACGATGCCGTTGCCCGTTATATCGACGACCTTCCCGGCCCGTCCATCCACCCTCCCTTCTGCGACGTCGACCCTGAAGATCTTCAAAACCTCCTCCCGAAGGGTTGTAAAGGCCCCCGGCCAAGGTGTCATCCCCCGAACATGATTCTTTATCTCACCGGGGGGACTGTCCCAGTCGATCCTGCCGTCCTCCTTTTTGAGTAGGGGCGCCAGGGACTTTTTATCGTGATCCTGGGGGACGGGAGTAATCTTGTCACCCCCCATGCCAGAGATCGTCTCCATGAGGAGCTCCGCCCCGAGGGCGGCCAACCTTGCGGTAAGCTCTCCCGCCGTCTCCTCCTCCCCGATGGCCGTATCCCTTGCAAGGAGTATGTCCCCCGCATCCATCCCCTCATTGAGCAGGATCGTGGTCACACCCGTTACCCTCTCGCCTCTCAATATCGCCCAGTTCGCCGGGGCGGCGCCGCGGTACTTGGGGAGTATGGAGGCGTGGACGTTTACGCATCCCATCGGGGGGATATCGAGAAGCTCTTTCGGAAGGAACTGGCCGAAGGCCGCGACTACGATAAGGTCTGGAGACAATCCCCTTATCCTAACTATGAATACAGGGTCGGACACCCTTTCCGGTTGCACCACCTCAATTCCGTTATCTTCGGCGAGCAATTTGACCGGCGGGGGCACCAAACCCCTTCCCCTCCCCTTGGGCCTGTCCGGCTGCGTCACCGCGAGGAGGATATCAACGTCCCCGTCGATAAGCGCCCTGAGACTCGGGACGGCGAAATCGGGGGTTCCCATGAAAACGACCTTTGTGGAGCCCTTCATAGTCTATCTACAGCGCGCCCCCCTTGGATTCATCCCTCGCCGTTTCCTTCAAGCCCTTTTTCACCTTCCTCCGATAAATGTCCCTCTTTAGCCTGCTGACCTTGTCCACAAGGAGTATCCCGTCAAGGTGGTCGATCTCGTGCTGAAAGACAACGGCAAGAAGGTCATTGGCCTTATATGTCACTTCGTCCCCTTTCTCGTTTATCCCCTTCACGGACACCTCCTTCATCCGCTCCACCTCGACGATGAACTCCGGAAGGGAAAGACATCCCTCCTCGTATGTGAACTTCCCGTCCCCCTCTACTATTTCGGGATTGACAAGCATGATCGGATCTTTCTTGTCATCCGGTCTGACATCGATGACAATAATCCTCTTGTTCACGCCGACCTGGGGGGCGGCAAGCCCCACCCCGGGGGCGCTGTACATCGTCTCGAGCATGTCCTCCATCAGCTGTCTTGTCTCGTCATCGACAGCTTCAACCCTGTCTGAAGCGGTGGAAAGGACAGGGTCCGGATACTTCACTATTTCAAGAACGGCCATCTTCCATCATCCTCTTCGTTCTTTACTAAATATATCCTGCCTCTGAAATATTTGACTTTATATTATAGCATATCGAGAGGGTCGACATCAACGGATAACTTGACCCCGCCGGGGATAATTTTGCCTTCATCCCTCAAGAGCTCATCGAGGACTGCGGTAATAGAACCCCTCTTTTCCCCCTTAAGCATGATCTGAAAGCGGTGCTCCCCCTTTATCCTCGGGATCGGCGAAACGACAGGCCCCAGTATTGAAACGGCAAGTTTTTTTGACCTTTTAATCGCATCAAGCCTCTCTCCGACCGACTCCGATACTTTCTTGACGTGTCCCTTGTCCCGTCCCCTCAGATTAAGGAGAACGAGCCTCGAAAACGGCGGGTATCCGAGCTCCCTCCTCGATTCCATCTCGATTTCAAGGAATGAATCGTAATCGTGGGAAGAGGCGCACCTTACGGCGTAGTGCTCGGGGTTGTACGTCTGGATAACCACCCCGGCGAGGGCCTCTCCCCTTCCCGCCCTTCCGGCGGACTGGGCCAGGAGGGAAAATGTCCTCTCGGCCGACCTGAAGTCCGGGATGTTAAGCCCCACGTCGGCGTTTATGGCGCCCACCAGCGCCACCCTCGGGAAATCGTGCCCCTTGGCGACCATCTGCGTCCCCAGAAGGATGTCCGCCTTTCCCTCCGCAAACGCCGAGAGGTTTTTGCCGATCGCCCCCTTTTTTCTAGTGGAGTCTCTGTCGAGGCGGATCGTCCTCGCCCCGGGGACTATATGCGTCAGCTCCTCCTCTATCCTCTCGGTCCCCGTGCCGACAAGGAGCAGCCGCCGATCCTCGCACTCGGGGCAAAAATCGGGGGCGTCCTTTCTAAAATCACAGTAGTGACACAGAAGGCTCCTCGTCCCCTTGTGGTAGGTCATGGTAATGCTGCAGGACGGGCAGAGAAAATTGTGCCCGCAGGTGGGGCAGAGGATAAAGGAGGAGAACCCGCGGCGGTTCAAGAGGAGGATTACCTGGTGGCCGGAGTCTATTGTTCTTGCAATCTCGTCGGCGAGCCTCTTCGTGATGCTCTTCGTCACAAGCTCCGCCTCCTTTAGATCGACGATCTCCACCTCCGGCATCCTGCCGTCCATGGCGATCCTCTCGGGGAGCCTGATGAGTCTGTAGCGGCCGGTGGTGGCGTTGTTGTAGCTCTCCAGAGAAGGGGTCGCGGAGCCGAGGAGCACCACCGCTCCCCTGATCTTTCCCAGCATCACGGCGGCGTCTCTGGCGTTGTACCTGGGCACGTCCCCCTGCTTGTAGGAACCCTCGTGCTCCTCGTCGACCACTATTATCCCGGGGTCAGGCATCGGCGCAAAGATGGCCGACCTCGCCCCCAGGACAACTCTCGCCTCCCCGGTTTTTATCCGCCACCACTGGTCCAACCGCTCCCCGTCCGACAGGGCGCTGTGGAGCACCGCTACCGTATCGCCGAACCTTCCCCTGAATCGGGAGAGTAGCTGGGTCGTCAGGGCAATCTCCGGGACAAGAACTATCGCCCCCCTCCCCAGGCCGAGCGCCCTCTTCACGGAGCGCAGATACACCTCCGTCTTTCCGCTCCCGGTAACGCCGTAGAGGAGATGGGCCGAAAATCCCCCCGATTCGAGGGCGCCCTCCATCTCCGATACGGCGGAAACCTGGGCCGCGCTCAACTCCTCTATCGGACTTACATCGATCCCGGAAAGCTCCACGAAGGGGATCTCCCTCGCCCGGTGCTCAGTAGATACATCTACGGCCCCCAGCTCCTTAAGCTTCTTCACCTTATCTCCTGCACCCTTGAACCTCTCGTTCAGCTCGCTTAACGGGACGCTTTCGGTCTCTGCGATAAACTCGAAGAGTTCACGGGTCGCCATCGAGCGGGAGAGCCTCTCCTTAATCTCATCCAAAATCACTCCATCATTGAGAGACACGACCCTTATCTCCCCCCGCTTGGTCTTGGGCGACTCCACCTCCTCCTTGACAACGAGGCAGCCCATCTCCTCAAGCCTGCTTATCCGGTAATTTATATCATGACCCTTCAGCTTACCCTTCAGCGTATCCAGAGAGATCCCCTGACCCTCCCCCGACAGATCCAATATCTTCAGATCAACCTCCGAAACATCGTCCGGGACCTTAAGGGCCTTAATCCACTTTTTCGACCTGATGTTGATCCCCCCGGGAAGCCCCTTCCTTATCACCTCACCCAGGGGAGCACAGTAGTATTCTGCGAGGAAGCGAAAGAAATCGAGGGCGCCGGCGTCGAAGACCGGCTCGTCATCCAAGATATCGATGATCTCCTTGAGCTCCCCCTCGTAATCCCCCCCCTTTGTGGAGACCACATAACCCGTAACCCTCCTTCTTCCAAGGGGGACGAAGACCCTCGTCCCCAAGGGAATCCCGCCGCGCAGCCGCTCCGGCACCTTGTACGTAAGGGTCTTAAAGAGGCCCGTTGCCACGGCCACGGAGACGGTCGAAAAATCCTTTCCCGCGTCCTCGGTCATCACGGGGCCGGGCCTCTCATCTCGTTTCAATTTCACTCTTCTTAAATAAATGGAAGGTAATAAGAATAAAACCGGATTGATTTGTTGAGCGTCAAGCTAAACTTCCACCTTTTCGCTCGGGAAGCTAAGCTCCCCGTCATTGTCGAGGATCTGATCGGGGTCATAGATCATAACGCTCTTACCCGATATGGATATAAATCCCCGGCGGTTGAGCTCGTTCAGCACCCTCGACACGGTCTCCCTGGAGGCGCCTATCATCGACGCGATATCCTGTTGGGTGGGCCTTTTCTCGATAAGGATGCCGTCGTCGTATCTTGCGCCCTCCCTCTTTGCGAGATCGAGGAGGAACCTCGCCACCCTGCCGAACACGTCGAGGAGGATGAGGTTTCCGATCCTCTCGTCCGCCCTCCTTATTCTCCGGCTCATCTCCGAAAGCACCCCCGTGGCTATGGTGGGGTTCTGTTTGATCTGCTTCAGGAAGTCGTTCCTCTGGATTACGAGCATTGTTGAGTCCTTCATGGCGATAACTGTGGCCGACCTCGGCTCCCCGTCCAGAAGCGACATCTCCCCGAAGAAATCCCCGTCCCCCAGAACCGAGAGGATTATCTCCTTGCCGCTCTCCGACAGGAGAACGACCTTGACCTTTCCGGACAATATGAACATCAGGGAGTTCCCCTCGTCCTCCTCGTGGACGATGATGCTCTCCTTCGGATACTTCTTCCTTATGGCCGTATCGCCGATGGTCTTCAACTCTTCATCGCCGAGCTTACTGAATATCGGAATCTGCCTCAGGACATTTACTTTTTCCATTGGCTCACCTCTTCCATAGACTCACCCCCACCCCTTTTTTGCGCATTATATACTAATTTTTTTAAAGTGAAAAGGGATTTTATAAAAAGAACCGATATTATTAAGAACCCATATTATATATTGTCACGACGTAATATTTGTGCTATATAATACAGCCCTATGATCAATATCAGAACAAAGCGGGAGATAGAGCATTTAAGAGAGGCGAACCGGATCGTGGCCGGCGCCTACAAGGTCCTCGTGAAGGCGGTCGAGCCGGGGGTTACGACCGCAGAGCTCGACGCCATCGCGGAGGACTACATAAGGAAAGAGGGGGCGGAGCCCGCCTTTCTGGGCTACCGTGGGTACCCGGCGAGCCTCTGCGTCTCCATAAACGAGGAGGTCGTCCACGGAATCCCGGGCAAAAGGGAGATAAGGGAAGGGGACGTCGTCAGCCTCGACCTCGGCTCCAAGAAGAACGGCTACTACGGGGACAGCGCCTTGACCGTTGCGGTGGGGGACGTGGATGACAAGATCGTGGAGCTTATTCGGGTCACCGAGGAGTCGCTGTATGCGGGGATCGAGCAGGCGAGAGTCGGAAACCGACTCTACGACATCTCCGCCGCGGTGCAGGAGCACGTGGAGGCTAACGGGTTTTCGGTGGTGAGGCAGTTCGTGGGCCACGGCATAGGCCAGGAGATGCACGAGGACCCGCAGATACCCAACTTCGGGACGGCGGGGACGGGAGTACGCCTTAAAGAAGGGATGGTGTTTGCCATCGAACCGATGGTGAACATGGGGGGCTGGGAGGTGAAGGTGCTGGAGGACGACTGGACGGTGGTGACGATCGATGGGTCGCTCTCCGCCCACTTCGAGCACTCGATCGCGATAACATCGGACGGGCCGATAATCCTGAGTGACAGGGGGTGAGGGGGGGGAGGAAGGCTTTTTTCGACTTCAATAAAAGCAGGATTCACCTGCTTTTATTGTATTCCAGATCGCATTTCAAAACCACCCGATTGCTTCGTCGCTGAAGCTCCTCACAATGACATTATATGAAAAAGTTACGATCTTACCTTACAGTTTAGTCGTTTAAAGAGAAGATATTTTATCATAGAAGAGCCATCCCCGAACTTTA
>JAFGIX010000036.1 GCA_016929395.1 Candidatus Zymogenus saltonus | reverse complement strand
TCCGTCCCGAAGCGGACCCCCGGCCTGAAGTAGATGTTCCAGGCCGAACCCGGGTCTGCCTTCTCCTCCGCCGCAATAGCGGGCACGGCAAATATTGCCGTAGCAAGAACAAGAAAAAGTGTGACAGAAATAAACTTTTTCACTTTCATAAAGCACCTAATATAGACAATTGTAAAAACACACTCTCGAAAGCAACACGAGAATCAAACTCATTGCGAAGTCTGTATAAATAGTAAAATGAAAAACACCCGCTGTCAAGCTTATCCAAACACTTTTTCACATACTTATTAAATGAAAAAATGAAATAGTTACAGGAAATACAAATTTTTTTGAAAAAAATTATATTATACTAATATACTCATATATGATCTGAAGGAGGGACTGTTTTGTTGACAATGGGCTGTTTTATAGACAATGGGCCTGTTAGACAAGGGGCTTAAGCCCCTTGTCTATTCAAATAAAAAAGGGGGGCAAATCCTGCCCCACTTGATATTTGTCCCAAGATCGGGATTTTATGATCTACGGCGTTAATGTATTACACGGGCTGCCGGACAAGGGGCTTAAGCCCCTTGTCTGTCCATTGTCTAAAAAAAGGGGGCAAATCTTGCCCCCTTTTTTCCTGGCACAAATCAGGTAAAATTACTTAAAAAAGTAAAAAAAGTCGTGAGGAGAAGAAAATTTGTTGCATTATTTGCATGAATATAGTAAAAATAGCTGTTCGGCTCTCAGAAGGAATGGTTTATTGAACGATGAATAATGCAAGGGAAAGAATCGAACCGATCTACTCGGCCTACAGATTTCCCGGAAAGGTCGCAGAAAACCGGCTCGTAGCCCAGGCGATGGAGATAAACAGCGCGGCCGACGGCGGTGGGGTGGGGGCGGAGATCGTCGATCGCTATGTACGGCTCTCCCGGGGGGACTGGGGAATCGTCTTCGTCGAGGCGGTTTCGATTACGGAGGGGTACCTGGCGAGAAGAAAGGGGCTGGTTCTAAACGAAAAAAATCTCGACGGCTTCAAGAGGCTCGTCGATTCGTTCAAGGGAGTGAACGACAAGCCGCTCATCATGTTTCAGCTCACCCACTCGGGGAGGCAGAGCGGAGACTTCTCGAAGCGGATAAAGGCCTACGAAGACGATGATGAGGCAGTCCCCGTGGCAACGGCGGAGGGTATTGATAGAATAAGGGACGGTTTTTTCAAGGCGGCGGAGCTTTCCCGGCGTGCCGGGGCCGACGGCATGGACATCAAGGCGTGTCACGGCTACCTGTTAGGGGAGTTTTTGCGACCTTTAAATCGGAGGGAGGACGGATACGGGGGAGATGCAGGGGGGAGGGCGAAACTTCTCTCCTCGATCGTAAGGGGAGTCAAGGCCGATTTCGGGGAGCTTGTAGTCGGGACGAGGGTCTCGCTCTACGAGGGAATCAGGGGGGGGTGCGGCACGGCGGGCCCGGACGAGATTATCGAGGAACTCGGCGATATGGCGGATGTCCTCTCCCACATCGTTAAGGCCGGGGCGGACTTTATCAACGTATCGGCGGGGATTCCGCCGGTTACGCCGGGCATCACCAGGCCGGAGGCGAACTCCGCCTTCAACCTGTACCACCACTTCAGGTACGCGAAGGTCGTAAAGGAGGCCTTCCCGGACGTCGCCGTGATCGGCTCCGCCTACTCCTCCGGTATGGAGAAATCCGGGGAGCTGGCGGCCGAGAATATCGAAAAGGGGTACACGGACTTCGCCGGATTCGGGAGGCAAAACCTCGCCGATCCCCTCTACCCGGATAAGCTGGCCCTGGCCCCGGATGCAATCGACCGCTGCGTCCTCTGCGGGGGATGCTCCGGGCTATTGAAAAAGCAGAAGCGGGTTTACTGCGTGAAATATCGGCGTGGGCGAGAGGAAGATTAGGGCGGGGGCCGTCGTCATTGTTCGGGAGATCGGGCATGTGACTTGAGACGGGGGGCGACGGGAGGGGGGCGGGAAGGGATTTTACTAATATAGGATTATTTGTGGCTAGTTATGGTTAAGGCGGCAAAGACTAAAAAAAAGCTTACAATAAGGGATATTGCAAGGGAATGCGGGGTGTCCGCAAGCACCGTATCGAGGGTCTTGAACAACGAGCCCGGGATATCGAGGGAGACTACGGTTCGCGTTTTTGAGGTAGCAAGGGCGAACGATTTCTCCCTCACGAAAAGGAGAAAGCCGATCTCCCGCTCCCACGTCAATCTCGTCGTCGTCGTCCCCGACAGGTCGGAGATCGAGCTCAATCCCTTCTTCGAGATGGGCGAGCTGATAAACGCCGTGAACAGCGCCTTCAAAAACGATAAGTATTCGATCGAGATCCAGACCTTCTCCGACCTGAAGATATTCGACGGCGGGAAAGCGGCCCTGTACGACGGCGTTATACTCGCCTTCGGCGATATCGGCGGTGAGGGGCGCAGTCTCTTGAGGTCGAAAAATATCCCCTTTATCTTCCTGAACCGGACGTTCGAGACGGAAAACTACGTCTCCTGTAACAATTACAAGGGGATGCTGAAGCTGAGGGAATATCTCAACGGTGGGAGCTTCGAGAAGATCGGATACTTGGGCTGCGGGACGATCCCGGTCAACAGAGACAGACTCAGGGGGTACATAACCGGAAGCCTCGAGGCGACGGGCGCGGTCGATGATCGGATAATCCTCGAGGTCGCCTCCATAAACGAGGTTGACGCCGGAACCGCGAGGTTCTTCCTGGACAGGGGGTGCGACGCGGTGATCTGCTTCAACGACAATTTTGCCATCAGGATGATCACGGAGTTGAGTGGGATGGGCGTTTCCGTGCCGGACGAGGTCTCGATCACCGGCTTCGACAACTCCCCCGCGAGGAGGGTCTTCAGGCCGTTGATCACCACAATCAGCCTCTCCACCTTCGAGCTATGTTTCTTTGCCTCCCGCTGGCTCCGGGACAACATCCTTCATCGGGAGACAAGGGAGCTTAGGCTCGAGGTGGAAGGGACGCTCCTTGAGGGGGAGACCGTTTTGCTGAAGGGGTAACCCCGATTTAATAAAATATTGAGTGTCATCACTGTAAAGGCGGGAATAGAGTGGAAACATCTTGTCATTCCCTTGGAAAACGAGGGATTAAATTTTTATTCCCGCGAAGGCGGGAATCCAGTGAAATAGTATACTGTCATTCCCGTGGAAGCGGGAATCCAGTGAAATAGTATACTGTCATTCCCGTGGAAGCGGGAATCCAGTGAAATAGTATACTGTCATTCCCGTGGAAACGGGAATCCAGTGAATATCTTTCTGGATTCCCAATCAAGTTGGGAATGACGGCATAGATTCCCAATCGAGTTGGGAACGATAAAAAATGTCATTACACTGCAGACGGGAATCCAGAGGGAGGGTATCTGTGGGTTGGGCGAAAGCGGGAATCCAGTGAAATAGTATACTGTCATTCCCGTGGAAACGGGAATCCAGTGAATATCTTTCTGGATTTCCAGTGGTGCTGGTAATGACGGCATATTGTTCCCTCGAAAACGGGGGACCGATTGATTACTGTTCATTTATCACAGGAGATCAAAAGAGGTACGGGATGATGCGTGGCGATGATCTGACGGCTCTCGTGACCGGCGGCACCGCCGGGATCGGGAGGACGATAGCCCTGTCTCTGGCCGGGGAGGGCTACTCGATAATCCTGAGCGGCAGGAGACCGAAGGGTGAGGTCAAGGGGCTTCTCGACTCGATAATTGAGGCGCAGAGGGGTAAGGGGGTCGAAGGCGGCTGCGTCTACGTGAGGGGCGACATCTCGAAGGAGACGACCAGAAGGAGGCTTGTAGGGGCGGTTAAGCGCTGTGGGGGGAGGCTCAAGGTTCTGGTCAACAACGCCGGCGTGACTACCGCCGGGAGGGTCGATATGCTCGACCTTAAAGAGGACGATTTCCTGAAGCTCCTTAAGATCAATCTCGTCGCCCCCTTTCTCCTGTCGTCGTCCCTGGCGCCCTCCTTGAGCGGCGGAGAGTCGCCGGGGTACATAGTCAATATCTCCTCCATATCCGCCTATACGGCCTCGGTAAACAGGGCGGACTACTGCATATCGAAGGCTGGGCTCTCCATGATGACAAACCTCTTTGCCGAAAGGCTCGCCGACCGAAACGTCCGGGTCTTCGAGGTGAGGCCGGGGATCATCAAGACCGGCATGACCGAGCCTGTGAGGGACAAGTACGACGCGTTGATAGAGGGCGGGCTCCTCCCGATAAGGAGGTGGGGGGAGCCGGAGGATGTGGCCAGAGCCGTCCTCGGCATCGTCAAGGGGTATCACCCCTACTCCACGGGAGAGGTTATAAACGTCGACGGCGGGTTCCACATAAGGAGGCTTTAAGCTTGAGGGAGGGGACGATAGAAATATCTATAGATATTGGTGGAGTATCGGTTCCGGTGATAGACGTCACCGCCGCCGTCGTGGGGAGCGGGGCGGCGGCCCTGAACGGCGCCGTACATCTTAAGCGGCTCGGGGTCGATGACGTTGTGATTGTGACCGAGAGGCTCGGCGCCGGGACTTCGGCAAACGCAGGATCAGACAAGCAGACCTACTATCGTCTCAACCCGGAGGGAGGTCAGGGCGACGACGCGGCCTCGATGGCGAAAGACCTTTTCAATGGTATGGGGATGCACGGGGACATAGCCCTTGTGGAGGCCGCCCTCTCATCAAGGGAGTTCTATCACCTGGTGGAGCTTGGGGTTCCGTTTCCCCACGACCGCTTCGGGAGGTACGTCGGCTACAAGACCGATCACGACCAAAGGTCCCGTGGGACATCCGCCGGGCCGAACACCTCTATCCTGATGTACGGGAGGCTCCTCGACGAGGTAAGAAGGCTCGAGGTGCCGATCCTGGACAACCTCGAAGTGGTGGATTTAGTAACCGTTCGGGACGGGGGCAAAAAGAGGATCTGCGGACTTATTGCCGTTGACCGCACGAGGCTTACCGAAAGAGGCTTCGGGCTTGTCCTGATCGAGGCGGGGTATGTAATCTACGGCATAGGGGGGCCTGCGGCCCTATATAGAGAGAGCGTCTACCCTAAGTCGCAGGTGGGGTCGACCGGGATCGCGCTGAAGGCCGGTGCCGCGGCCCAGAACCTCGCCGAATCGCAGTTCGGCATCGCATCGACCCCCTTTCGGTGGAACCTCTCAGGGAGCTACCAGCAGGTAATCCCGAGATATTTCTCCGTGGAAGGAGACGGGGGCGACGAGAGGGAGTTTCTTAACGACTATTTCCCGACGCCGGGACAACTCTTTGAGGCCCAGTTTCTCAAGGGTTACCAGTGGCCGTTTGACGTGAGAAGAATCGATAATTTCGGCTCTTCCAACATAGACCTCGCCGTTTACATAGAGAGGGAGGCAAGGGGGCGCAGGGTCTTTCTCGACTACACGAAAAACCCGGCCCACGGGGATGTGGAGTTCTCCGTGGACACCACGCCCGAAGTAGTCCGGGAGTATCTCGAAAAGTCGAACGCCTTAGGGAAAACGCCGGTGGAGAGGCTCAAGGCGATGAACCCGCCGGCCTTGGAACTGTTTAAAGAAAACGGGATAGACCTTGAGAGGGAGCCCGTAGAGACAGCGGTCTGCCACCAGCACGTCAACGGAGGGCTTGCCTGCTCGGTATGGTGGGAGTCGAACATCGAAAACCTCTTCTCGGTGGGGGAGTGTTGCGGAACCCACGGCGTCTACCGCCCAGGCGGGAGCGCCCTCAACTCCGGGCAGGTGGGGTCCCTTCGCGCCGCCCAGATGATCGCTAAGAGGTCGTCCGCCGAGGATTTGAGGGGGGAGCGGGGATTGATGGAGGAGAGGCTCGCCGGGAAACTGGAGTGCCTGAAACGCCTCCTTGCTTCCGATAGAAAGATCGACCCCGCGGCCGAGAGGGGCGTGATTCAGGAGAGGATGTCGGCCGTTATGGGTATAGTGAGAAACAGAGCCGAAATCAAGTCCGCCCTCGAAGAGAACAAAAAGATGTTTGAAAGGCATAAGTCCGCCGGGGTCGAGGATAGGGGCGATATACCGGCCTTTCTCAAGAACGAAGACCTTTTGCTTACGGAGAGAGGTTTTCTGGAGTCGGCCCTGGAGCTCCTGAAGGGACTTAAAGGCTCCCGCGGTTCGTTTCTGGTGGGAAGGCTGGATGAGCTCGTGGACTTATATATAGAATCGGCCGGCCGGGGGATCGAGATCGATATAGATGAATCGAACGGCGACACGGTCGTCGAGTTCGCCTACGACGAAAATCTGAATGGACGGACGAGGTTGGTCAAAGCGAGAAAGATACCCTCCCAAGAGGGCTGGTTCGAGGAGGACTGGAGGGAGTTCAGAGAGGGAAAGATATACCAATAATATAGAGATTGAAAAAGAAACGGTATATATCAATCAATGAAAACCGATAGAAAGGGGGGAGTTATGGGAAAGAGAGTTCTGGTGGTCTCGGCGGGCGCTTTCCACCCGACGATCACGGCAAGGCGCCTCTTTAAAAATATTTTGAACGGGATCGAGGGGATCAGGTTCGTCTACACATCATCCATAGAGGATTTAGGCGCCCTTAATGGCGGCGGCTACGACGCCGTCTGCCTCTACTTTCACAGAAAGGTTATCTCGGACAACGCCCTCGGGGCGCTGAAGGTTTTCGTCTCATCCGGGGGCGGGCTCTTCGCCCTCCACTCGGCGTCCGCCTCCTTCAAGGAGAAAAAAGAATATTTCTACATCCTCGGCGGCCGCTTCGTCTCCCACGGGAAGATTTCAAGGTTCACGGTAAATCCGGCGGATTCGACCTCCGAAGTCTTCAAGGGCGTCGGCCCCTTCACGGTTAAAGACGAGCTCTACATCCACGAGTACGACAGGGACGTTAAGGTCCACTTCAATACGGAGGTGGGCGGCTCGACGGAGCCGGTACTCTGGACGAGGGGGTACGGGAAGGGAAGGGTCTGCTACTTCTCCCTCGGGCACGTCGCCTCAATCTTTAAGGTGAAAGAGGTACAGGAAATAATCGGGAAGGGCGTGAAGTGGGTTTTATCGGCTTAATATCTCGATCGATTGAGGTGATATTATGAAGAATATGAAGATGGCGATGGTAGGCTGCGGGGATATCGCCAGGTACACCGCGCTGGGCGCAAAGCTGAACAGGGGGATTGAAATTTCGGCCTGCATGGACATCGACAAGGGGCGGGCGGCCAAGTTTGCAAAGAGGTTTCGGATAAAGAGTTGGTTTAACGACTACGAGGAGATGCTTGAAAACGCGGAGATCGATGCGGTTTACATAGCGTCGCCCCACGACCTCCACGTTAAGATGATAAGGTCGGCGATTTCAAAGGGCCTTGACGTCCTCTGCGAAAAGCCGGTGGCAACGAATATAGATGACGCCCTCGTGATATGCCGCCTCTCGAGAGAGTCTGGGAGGAAGGTCGGCATAAACTACCAGTACCGCTACGACAACGGCTGCTACGCCCTCGTCACGGCGGCAAGGGGTGGGGAGCTGGGGGACATTTACTACGGCCGGTGCAACGTCCCCTGGTGGCGGGATCAAAAGTATTTTGAGGACTCCCCTTGGCACAGGAGCCTCGCAAGATCGGGGGGAGGCACACTCCTGACCCAGGCGAGCCACATCGTGGATATCATGCTCCTCTGCGTGGGGCGGCCGGTCTCTGTAATCGGCGTCGTCGACAGGAAGGTCTTTAAGGACACCGAGGTTGAGGACACCGCCCTGGGAGTAATTAAGACCGCGGGGGGCGGGCAGGTCTCCGTCACTTCGTCGATGGTGGCGGTCCCGGAGCAGAAGGTCGTAGCCGAACTCTACGGGAGCAGGGGGACCGGAATCTATCGCGGTCCGGAGTCCCCCAAAGTTGATTTTAAAGGAGTAAAGGTAAGAAAAGCAAAGCCGCCGGGCAGAGGTCTTTCCAACCTCCACGCCCTCTTCAGGAGCATAGAGGGTTTCAGGAGGTGGGTCATCGAGGGGGAGAGGTTCCTGACACCGGTCGAGGAGACGCTCCCGGTCCTTTCGGCGATAGCGGCTTTTTACAGCTCATCAAAGTCCGGGAAGTGGGAGCCGGTGGATGACAGGTACCTCGAATTTGTTGACTAGGCGGTATGGCAGTATTTAACCTCATTCCCTTGGGAAGCGGGAATCCAGTAACGTATGTCATTCCCGTGGAAACGGGAACTTAGATCGATATTTTTCTGGATTCCCAATCGAGTTGGGAATGACAGAATAGTGGATTCCCAATCGAGTTGGGAATGACAGCATAGTGGATTCCCAATCAAGTTAGGAATGACAGCATAATTAAGAATCATTCCCTTGGGAAGCGGGAATCCAGTAACGCATGTCATTCCCGTGGAAACGGGAATCCAGATCGATATTTTTCTGGATTCCCAATCGAGTTGGGAATGACAGAATAGTGAATTCCCAGTCAAGCTGAGAATAACGATATAATGTTCCCATGAAGGCGGGAATCTAGTAAATATCAGATGTTTTGGAAAAAACCGATCTTGGACTTTTAAATAAACCTTTATAATATTAAAAGAGGAGACTTAATTATGAAAGAGACAGCCAAAGACCAGAAGCTAAAGCTCTCTACCAAGCTGGGCTTCGGAGTGGGCGACATCTACGGCGGCGGCGCCATGCTGATCATCGGGATCTACTATCTACATTATCTGACCGACGTGATGCTTATCTCTCCCGCCCTTGCCGGCGTCGCTTTTTTTGTGAGCAAGATTTGGGATGCCGTGACGGATCCGATGATGGGATACATCTCCGACAGGACAAGGACGAGATTCGGCAGGAGGAGGCCCTACTTCCTTTTCGGGATCGTCCTGATCTTCATCTCCTTCTTCCTGATGTGGTACCCGGTCGACTTCGATCTGGAGAAGCACCGCTTCATCTATATCCTTATCGCTTACATCTTCTTTTCCACGGTAATCACGATGGTGATGATACCCTACAACGCCCTGGCGGCGGAGCTGACGCTCGACTACAACGAGCGGACGTCCCTGACGACATACCGAATAATCTTTTCCGGGATATCATCTTTAATCTGTGCCGTACTACCCTTTGAGATCGTGAAGTTCTTTCCCGATAACGAACGCTCGGGATATATCGTCATGGCGGTCGCCTTCGGACTCTTTTTCGCGATTCCCTTCATCGCCACGTTTCTCACGACAAGGGAGAGAGAAGAGTTCCAGAAGGAGCCGACCCCTTTCAACTTCAGACGCTCCTACGTGGAGCCTTTTTTTGCCCCCACGTTTCTCAACGTCCTTCTGATGTACCTCTTCTCGTTCGTAGCCATTGACGCCGTAATGAGCATCGTCATCTACTTCATGAAATACTATATGATGCGCCTTGGCGAGACCGACTACGTCCTGGGAACGATCCTGGTGCTCCAGGTCCTCGTGATACCGATCTACTCGTGGGTCAGCAAGAAGACCAGCAAGAAGACGAGCTTCATCATCTCGGCCCTAATCTGGCTTGTGGTCATGGGTTTCAGTTACTTCATAACGCCGGAGCTGCCCAAAGAGGCGATCTACGTCTTCGGCGGACTCGTGGGCTTGGGCACCGGGGGAATCGTCATAATGATCTACTCGATCTTCACCGACGTTCCGGACGTGGACGAGCTTTACACCGGCGAGAGGAGGGAAGGTATCTACTCCGGCCTCTTCATGTTCGCAAGAAAGATGAGCTCCGCCGTGGGTATTTTTTTGATCTCCCAGATCATCGACCGGACGGGTTATATAAAGCCGGTGGAGGGGATTGTCGATGGGAAGGAAGTCCTGATAGAGCAGGCCCAGACACCGGAGTTTATCATGGTCTTGAAGCTGATCTTTGCTCTGATTCCGGTCCTCTTCCTGGCCTTATCCGCTTACAACGCCTTCAGGTATAAGCTGACCCCCTCGCTTCACGCCCGCATCAAGGAACACTTGAACAAGAGAAGAGAGGGAGATGAGATGTCCGGTGAAATGCAGGAAGAGGAGCTTGAACTCAAGCGTCTTCTTGAGAGGAGGTAGCCATGGCCCAAAAAACGGGAAAAAGTAAAGGGGAAGAGAAGACCTTCGTCCACGACTTCTTTGACACCTCCGGGATGGCGGATTTTACGTTCAAGAACGTGGGAAAGCCCCCGGCGGGCTACCCTAAGGGATCGCCCGATACGTTTTCGGGATCACCGGTATACCCCACATATAAAAGGAGAAGGAAGGCGCTGGTCGATCACTGCCTCAAGAATCCGGCGGGCGGAAACATAAAGGGGTACTACTACGAGCTCGTCCGCTTGGCGGAAAACAAGGGCCCCGTCCACACGGGCCTGATTTCCTCCGCGCTCCGCTACATCGACGATCGCTACGACTGCTCCGACTTCGTCATGCTCGGGATCGTAAGGCTCCTATATCAATTAAAAGATAGTAAGCTCCTTCCCGAAAAGATCCTTAAGGACGCCGAGAGGACGCTCCTTAACTTCAAATACTACCCGGACGAGCCGGGGATAGACTCGATGTGCTACTGGACGGAGAACCACTACATCATGTTTGCGGCAAACGAGTACCTGGCGGGGCAGATGTTTAAAGACTCGGTCTTCACCAACTCGAAGATGACCGGCTTTGAAAAGATGGTCAAGGCGAGAGAGAGGATCGTAAAGTGGCTCGACCTCCGCTTCAAGACCGGATTCTCGGAGTGGCTCTCCCACATCTACTACGACGAGGACATCACCGCGCTTGCCAACCTTATCGACTTCTGCAAAGACCCGGTGATAGTCCGGGGCGCCGAGATGGTCCTCGACCTGTTGTTCCTCGATATCGCCCTCAATTCCCACAAAGGCGCCTTCGGCTCCAGCCACGGCAGGAGCTACGGCGAGGAGAAGCGAAACGCCGGTATCGAGTCGACAACCGACACCTCCAAGCTGATGTTCGGCACCGGCAGGTTCTCCGGCTCCGACAACATGAGCGCGGTGTCTCTGGCCCTCGGCGACAATTACAGGCTCCCCGTAGCGATCTACGAAATAGCTAATAGTAAACCGGACGAGATAATCAACCGCCAGAGGATGGGGATAAAGATCGAGGAGGCGAAGAGGTGGGGGCTTAACTTCAAGGACTTCGCGAGCGGTATGCACTTCCTGACGCTGGAGGCATACAATCACCCTAAGACCGCCATGCTGATCATGAGGATGTTCGACGCCTACAACTGGTGGGAGAACCAGTTCTTCAAGCCCTTCAAGGATTTCAAACCCTTCATAAATCTCATGAGGATAACGAGGCTCCTGCCCCTCCTCGCATTTGTGACGAGGAAAGACCTCTCGCGAAACACGAGGGAGGAGGTGAACCTCTACACCTACAGGACGCCCGACTACATGTTGAGCTGTGCCCAAGACTACAGGAAGGGTTACGGCGGCGACCAGCAGCACATCTGGCAGGCGACCCTCTCTGATAAGGCTATCTGCTTTACAACGCACCCGGGTCATGGTGAGGACACCAGCGGCGGCTACTGGGTCGGCTCCGGGACGCTCCCGAGGGTCGCCCAGATAAGAAACGTCCTTATCGCATCCTACAATCCCTCCAGGATGCCGGGGCTCTACATGACAAACAAGCTGTTCTTTACCCACGCCTGGTTCCCTAAAGACGAGTTCGACGAGACGGCCGAAAAAAGCGGGTGGATATTCGGGAAAAAAGGGGACGGATACATCGCCCTCTACTCCCAGAATGGGTACCGATGGCAGGACGAGGGGGAGGATAAAGATAAAGAGGTGATCTGCGACTTCCGAAAGAACATCTGGGTTGTGGAGATGGGGAGAAAGGGTGTGGACGGCGCCTTCTCCGACTTCATCGATAAGGTGTCGGAAGCGAAGATCGGCTTCAAGGGCACCTCGGTCAGGTATGAGTCCCCTTCGATCGGGACGGTCAGGTTCGGCTGGCGGGGTAGTCTCAGGCACAACGGTAAACGGGTCTCTCTGAACGATTACCCGAGGTACGACAACCGGTACGTAAGGGCGGATTTCCCGCCGAAGCGGATCGAGACAAAAGCGGGTAATCAGACGCTGAGCCTCGATCTTACGCGGGGGGTTCGGGAAGTCAGTGAATTCGTGGAGTAATATTAATATTAAATCGACTCTTTGGGAGACTGAACAATGACGATAGCAGAACTCCAGCGGGGAAATCCAAAGGACAAGATATACGCCTCCTTCGGCGAGATTATGCTGAGGCTTTCCTCCCCCGGATTCGAGAGGCTCTTCCAGTCACCTTTGCTTAACACCACGTTCGGCGGCGGGGAGGCGAACGTGGCGGTCAGCCTCGCCCTCCAGGGGCTGAAGAGCCGCTTTGTTACCCTCCTTCCAAAAAACGACATCGCCGAGGGCGCCATGAGGATGCTTAAGGGTCACGGCGTCGACGCGTCGAAGGTCGTCCTCGTTGACGGCGCGCGGATGGGGATATACTTCATGGAGAAGGGGGCGAACCAGCGCCCCTCGCGGGTGATCTACGACAGGCTCCCCTCGGCGATAAGCGAAATGGGGCAGGGATCGATCGACTGGGACAAGGCGCTCTCCGGCTGCGGCTGGTTTCATATAACCGGGATCACCCCGGCGCTTTCTAAAAATACCGCGGATGGGGCGATCGCCGCGATGGAGGCGGCCCGTAAAGTTGGGGCTGTGGTATCCATCGACCTCAACTACCGGGCGAAGCTCTGGAAGTACGTCGAGGGTAGCAAGGGCGTCATCGAGGTGATGGACCGGCTGACTGGGCTTTCCGGTGTTGTGATCGCCAACGAGGAGGACTGCCAGAAGTCGCTGGGGATCGGGACCGACATCGATCCCGGATCGGGCAAGATAGACGAGGGGCGATACGAGAGGCTCGCAAAGGACGTCCTCGATCGCTACCCGAACCTGAAGCTCATAGCGATAACCTTGAGGGAGAGCGTTTCGGCCTCCCACAATCGGTGGGGGGCGATGCTCTCTGACGGCAAAGAGACCCTCTTTTCTAAGAAGTACGACATCACCCACATCGTGGACAGGGTGGGCGGCGGCGACAGCTTCTCGGCGGGGCTTATCTACGGCCTCTCCCACTTTTCCACCCTCGGCGACGCCCTGGAGTACGCCGCATGTGCCTCGTGCCTCTGTCACTCGATAGAGGGGGACATGAACCTCTCGACGAATGACGAGATCATGGCGCTGTTTGCGGGGGACAAGTCGGGCCGTATAAAGAGGTAGGGGGTATCTGGCGGCGCTTGTCATTCCCGCGAAAGCGGGAATCCAGAGGGAGGGCGTCTGTGTGCTGGGGAGGGCAGGCGGCGCTGATATTTAACCCCCGCATACGCGGGGACAGGCTGGATTCCCGATCAAGTCGGGAATGACAGCATAAAATCTCGATTGTGCGTCACCGACAGGCGAACGACGCGGCAATCTCGTTTTTTCTCCTCGGATTTTAGGTAAAGAGAGAAACCGGATAGATTTGAAATTTTGAATCAGATAGAATTGAATATAAGCATTGAATGAGACGTAGGGTGGCACCGACAGGTTCTTGCCCTAAGTGGTGTGTTCAAATGACACAGTAGTCACGGAAAAGCCCAGAATGTCATTCCCTTAGGAAGCGGGAATCTAATAGCGCTTGTCATTCCCGTGAAAACGGGAATCCAGAGCGGTGGTTTTTTGTGTGTTGGGCGGGCGGCGCTGATATTTAACCCCCGCATACGCGGGGACAGGCTGGATTCCCGACCGAGCCGGGAATGACAGTATAAGTTCCCTGTGGTGCCGGGAATGACAGAATAGATTCCACTCTGAATGATTAAGAAAGTCCTCTCACAATCCTAACCGCCTCTTTCGTGAGTCTCTCTATCTCGTCGAAGTTGCCGGAGTCGATGTCCTCCCCCTTCGCCATCCAGCTCCCGCCGACGGCGACTACGTTTTTCAGCTTCAGGTAGTCGGCGAGGTTTGTCGCGTTAATCCCACCCGTGGGGATTAAACTGATCCCCCTGAACGGGGCGCCGACGGCCTTCAGAGCCCTCACGCCGCCCGCCGCCTCCGCCGGGAAAAATTTCAATATGTCGAGGCCGAGGTCGGTCGCTCTTCCGATCTCGGTGGGGGTCATGACGCCCGGAAAGACCGGGACGCCTTTTTTAATGCAGTATTTCACTACCTCATCGTTCAGCCCCGGGCTGACAATGAACCTCGCTCCGGCCCTTATCGCCCTCTTCGCCGTCTCGACGGAGAGGACCGTCCCCGCCCCCACGAGAAAATCGTCAAGCTTCGAGATACTCATTATCGCACCCTCGGCGGCCTCGCTCCTGAAGGTGATCTCCGCAAGCGGCAGCCCGCCCGATGAGAGGGCCCGGGCCAAGGGAAGGGCGTTTTTCTCGTCTCCGATCTTTATTACCGGTACCAGCCTCGTTTTCTTGATCAAATCAACGGCGTCGTTCATATCAATCCGCTCCTGATATTTTTGAGCTGAGAGTTGGGGCTATTTCAGTGTTACATATATACCACTTTTTTGGATATTTTTCCACCGCATATTTAAAAAAATTGATTGTGATTGTAACAGTGGATTGTTATAATCTCCCTGCCCTTCAAGTTTTATTAAATCATAGTATTAGATTGATTCAGAACCGTCTATGACGGGAGGAGGTTTTTATGAAGGCAATCAAGTGGACGCTGATTGTTGTCGTTTGTTTGGTCGTGGTCGCAGTGGTAGGCGGATATATTTATTTGAAATCGACGCTGCCGGACTACGGCGGGGAGCTTGCCGTTGAGGGAATCGGGTCGGAGGTGAAGATAATCCGGGACTCCTACGGGATGCCCCACATCTTTGCCGAGACGGACGAGGATGCCTATTTCGCCCTCGGATACACCATGGCCCAGGACCGGATGTTCCAGATAGACCTGGTGAGGAGGGTGGTGAGGGGCCAGCTCTCCGAGATACTTGGGGAAGAGCTTATCCCTGTGGACAGGCTCTTCAGGACGATCACGGCAAAGAAGAGCCTGGAAGAGCTCTATAACGGGGATCTGCCCCCGGAGATACGCTCCGGGATGGAGGCCTTTACCGCCGGCGTGAATTGTTACCTCGAAAACCGGGGCGGGCCGCTGCCGGTCGAGTTTGCCGTCCTGGGATATAAGCCGGAGCCCTGGAAGGCGGAGGACTGCTGGGCGGCCTACTACTACATGGCCTGGGATTTGAACACGGCCTTCGGAACCGAGATGCTCTATGATGCGGTCAGGGGCAAGGTCGGCGACGAGCTGGCAAAAGAGATAATGGCCGCTTATCCGGAGGGCTCTCCCACGATAATGCCGGGGGGAAAGACGGCTTCCCTTCCCTCCAGCCTTAAGCTATTCGAGACGCTGGACCTGGCCATGGAGGTAACGGGTAAAAAGATCGGGTCTGGGAGCAACAACTGGCTCGTCTCCGGGAAGAAATCGGTCACCGGAAAGCCGATTTTGGCAAACGACATGCACCTCGGCTTCGGCGCCCCTGGGATATGGTACGAGGCGCACATCAAGACTCCGACGATGAACGTCACGGGGGTTATAACCCCGGGGATTCCCCTCGTTGCCGTTGGGGCCACCGAGACGGTCGCCTGGGGGTACACCAACGTAATGTCTGACGACGCCGACTTTTACATCGAGAAGATAAATCCGGACAACGAAGACCAGTACGAGTATATGGGGAAGTGGGAGGATATGGAGGTAAGAGAGGAGGTCATCAAGGTGAAGGGGAAGGATGACGTGAAGTTCAAGGTAAGGCTCACCCGCCACGGCCCGATCGTTGACGACGTAAACGGCGTCGACGGGAAGTCGGGATACGCCTACGCGATGAGATGGATCGCCCCGGAGCTCCCGACGATACCTATGGCCCTTTACGCCTTCAACCGCGCCAAGACCATAGACGACATGGAGAAGGGGATCGAGTACTTCAAGTGCCCCGGCCAAAACGTCATCTACGCAGACAGCGAGGGGAATGTCGGCTACACCGCCTCCGTGGGTATCCCTATTCGGAACGGCTTTGACGGGATGTCTCCCCTTCCCGGCTGGGACGGCAAATACGAGTGGGGCGGGTTCGTGCCCACCAATATGCAGCCCCGCATGAGAAATCCGGAGAGGGGATGGATCGCCTCGGCGAACAACAAGCACGTGGGGGAGGATTACCCCTACACCATATCGAACTACTACGCCCCGGCCTTCAGGTTCAGGAGGATATCGGAGATGCTGACCGAAAAAGAGAAGCTCGACATCTCCGACTTCAAGAGAATGCACTCCGATGTGACCTCCGTCTTCGCCAAGGAGTGGCTCCCGAATATGATTGAGGTCCTTGAAGGGGCCGAACTGTCGGATGTAGAGGCGGACGCCTTGAATCGCCTCAAGGAGTGGGACTGCGTGGCGGATAAGGACAGCGAGGCCGCCGCGATATATTTTGTGACGGTAAACGGCATGACCGACCGCACCTTCAAAAACAGGGTCGGGGAAGACTTTTACGGCAAGATGTTGAAGTACAGCTACATCATGCACAACGCCATGACTAACATGATATCGAAGCGCAAGTCGACGGGAAGGGAGTCGGTCTGGTTTGACGACCCGGAGACGGAGGGAGTGGAGACATTCGAGGACGTGGTTCAGGCAAGCTTCAAGGACGCCGTTTCCTATTTCGATCGTGAATTCGGCGGCGACATTGACCGCTGGAAGTGGGGAAAGCTTCACACCCTCACGCTCAATCACCCCTTCGGCGGGGAGTCGGCGTTTTTGGGAGCGTTCTTGAACATCGGGCCGTTTCCATATAACGGCAGCCTCTATACGGTGAGCATGGCATCCTACCCGGTCGCCAGATCCTTTAAGACCGACCTGGGGCCGTCGGAGCGTTACATCTTCGACCTCTCGGATATGAAAAACTCGCTTAGGTGCATTCCAGGCGGGATCTCGGGGAATTTCATGAGCCCCCACTACGACGACCAGATGGAGATGTTTGTCGATGTCCAGTACAGGCCCTTGGTCCTCGACAGGGAAACGGCGGAGGCCGACGCAAGATACGTGCTGACATTGACTCCTGCTTGCAAATAAGCCTTTTATTTTCAGTCTAAAAGGGAGGGGGATTCCCCTCCCTTTTTCCTTGACACGAAAAGCCAAATATTATATAAAAAGCGAATTGCGAACGTACGTTCGTTCGCGAAATTTAATTGCGGGGCGTCACAAACTTTTTTGTCACGGTTTCGTCGTAATCTGTGCAAAAAGGGGATGTCTCGACCGGGCTTTATGCAGGCCGACAATATTAAAAAGATGAAACTTGTAAAGACAAAAGTCAAGGACCGAAGACTGGTCGATGAGAAGCGCAAGCATATCATAGACGGGGCGATCAAGGTCTTCGCCAAGAAGGGCTACCACAAGGCGACCGTCAGGAATATCGCCGAGGCCTCCGGCCTGGGACTCGGCAGCATCTACGATTATGTCAAGTCGAAGGAGGATATACTATATCTCTTTTACGAGAACTACATGAACAGCTTTTACGAAAAGCTGAACATTGCGGATATCAAGACCGAGTCGGATCCGAAAAAGCAACTGATCATCGTATACAAGGCCCACATCGATGTCTGCTTCGAGCTGGAAGACCAGGTCATGCTCGCCTTCACCCAGGCCATGTATATGAAGAAGCGCTATCTCAGAGACATATTGACCAGGGAATCCGAGATAGTCGAAAAATTCAAGGAGATACTCATGGATATGGGCCTTCCCGAGCGGGAGGCGGATCTTACGGCCAATCACCTGGTTTTCTCCTCGTCCTTCGGGGTCTTGAGGAGGTGGAACCTGAAGGGAAAGCACTCGAGGGAGGAGATCACCGATTTCCTATGCGAAAATAACCTGAAACATATTATGAATGGATAGTTATTTAGACTAATAGAAGGAGGATACTATGAGTCAAGATGAAACGCGCTTTTTGCCGTTTTCAAATTACGAAGAACTTCATAAGATGTCTGTTGAGGATCCGGAAGCGTTCTGGGGTGGGGCCGCCGAATATCTGCACTGGTACAAGAAGTGGGACAAGGTGCTGGACGATTCCAATCCGCCCTTTTACCTCTGGTTTAAGGGGGGCAAGACGAACATCTGCTACAACGCCGTCGACCGTCACGCCCTGGGAGACAAGCGGGGGATGGCGGCGATCATCTGGGAGTCCCCCACAACGGGACAATCGAGGATATTGACCTATTTTCAGCTCTATCGGGAGGTGAACCGCTTTGCCGGCGTCTTGAAGAACCTCGGCGTAAAGAAGGGCGACAGGGTGATAATCTACCTGCCGATGATTCCGGAAGCCGCGATCGCCATGCTTGCATGCGTAAGGATCGGAGCCATCCACAGCGTCGTTTTCGGAGGATTTTCCGTGGAGTCGCTGGCAGACCGTATCAACGACGCCAGGCCGAAGCTTCTGATATGTGCAGAAGCCGGAAGCAGGAAGGGGAAGGAGGTTCCCTTGAAGAAGATAGTCGACGACGCCCTCGACCACGCCACCCACAAGCTGGACAAGGTAATCGTTATGGACAGAGGAATAGGAGACCCGAACCTGAAGAAGGGCAGGGACATCCTCTGGGCCGACGCTGTCAAGGAGTACGGCGAACACTACGTTAAGCCGGAAGAGCTCGACTCCACCGATCCCTCCTACATCCTCTATACATCCGGGACCACCGGAAAGCCTAAGGGAGTCGTAAGGGACACGGGCGGATACATGGTCGCCCTTCACTGCTCCATGGGTCAGATATACGACGTAAGAGACGGGGACGTCTACTGGTCCACCTCCGACATCGGCTGGGTCGTGGGACACTCCTACATAGTCTACGGGCCGCTCCTCAAGGGCGTCCCCACAGTGATGTTCGAGGGAACCCCCGACCATCCCGATCCGGGCATCTGGTGGGATGTGGTTGAAAAGTACGGGATCACCACCATCTTTTCCGCGCCCACCGCCTTGAGAATTTTGAGGAAGTTTCCCGAGAAGTTCTTCAGGGAGAGGGACCTGAGCTCCCTAAAATACTTCTTCATGGCGGGAGAGCCGCTGGACGAGCCGACCTATCAATGGGCGACGGAAAACCTTAGGACAAAGGTCATCGACCACTACTGGCAGACGGAGTCCGGCTGGCCGATGTTGACCAATATGCCGGGCGTAGAGTTTTTGCCGATAAAGCCCGGCTCCCCGACGAAACCGGCCATGGGATATCGCTTCAAGGTGGTCGACGACAAGGGGGAGGAGATACCGAGGGGCGAAAAAGGATTTTTCGTGGCCGAGGGGCCGATCCCGCCCGGAACGCTTATGACGATCTGGGGCGACGACGAGCGGTATAAAGAGACTTACTGGAGCACCTATCCCGGCAAGAACTACTACCACACGGGCGATTTCGCCATCGAGGACAAGGACGGATACTTCTGGATGCTTGGAAGGGCCGATGAGGTCCTCAACGTTGCGGGGCACAGGCTGGGCACCAGGGAGGTGGAAGAGGTCCTTTCCGGCCACCCGAGTGTGGCGGAGACCTCGGTCATCGGCGTTGCGGACGAGCTCAAGGGTGAGGGAATCTTCGCCTTTGTGGTGCTCAAGGCCGACGCCGAGCCGTCCGATAAGCTTTATAAGGAGCTGATCGATCTCGTCAGGGCAAAGATAGGCCCTGTTGCCACCCCGAAGGAGCTTCGCTTCATCAAGATGCTTCCGAAGACGAGAAGCGGAAAGATAATGAGAAGGGTAATGAAGGCCATAGCCGAGGGGAAGGAGCTGGGCGATCTCTCGACGATCGAGGACGGAGCGACGGTGGACGAGGTCTCCAATGCGTTGAAGAATATCGAGTAAGGCAACTCAAAACTTGATTCTTAAAGGCCGGGGATAACCCGGCCTTTTTTTGTGCCCTTGATTTTCCATCGGGCGGATTTCCTTGAAAGTTCAAAGGATTGTGTGATATAAAGAAGGGCGTGGTATTCTCACTTATCCCATTATATAAAGAAAAGGTGGAGTTATGAAAAAGTGCATCGAGATCCCTTCGATCCCGAAGGCAGGGCCCTATTCACACGCGGTCATAGGTAGCGGCCTTGTCTTTGTCTCCGGGAACGTTGCGATAAACGCCGACACGGGCGAAAGAGTAGTGGGCGACATCCCGGCGGCCACCAGGTTGATTCTGAAAAATATCGGGAAGGTCCTCGATGGGGCCGGGTCCTCCCTCGACAAAGTCGTCAAGACCACCGTCTTTCTGACCGACATGGGCAGGTTCGGCGAGATGAACGGGGCCTACGGGGAGGTCTTCAAGGAGAACCCGCCAGCCAGGAGCTGTGTCGGCGTAAAGGAGCTGCCCGCCGGATTCGATATCGAGATCGAAGTCATCGCCCTGGCGTAACGGTGTCCTGCGTACTTTCAAGTTTTGCCGGTGTCAGAGAGATTCAAGTTGTCGATGTTTTAGCGGACCGCACGGGCCAATCTGAGTGTCGTGGAGGGGTAGGCGGCGATATTTAACCCCCGCATACGCGGGGGCAGGCTGGATTCCCAATCAAGTTGGGAGTGACAGAATAGATACCCAGTTGGGTGGCACTGACAAGCAGGAGCTTGTCAGTGGGACGCTCGACGGCGCTTGTCATTCCCTTGGGAAGCGGGAATCCAAAGGGATAGGACATCAAGCAGCGCTTGTCATTCCCGTGAAGACGGGAATCTAGGGGGTATGTTCTGTGTGCTGGGCGGGCGGCACTGATATTTAACTGGATTCCCGGTCAAGCCGGGAATGACAGTATAGATTCCCCGTCAAGTTGGGAATGACAGGATAGGTACCCATGATATGGGGCGGGAAGTTCACTATTTCTGTTTTCAAAAAATGACCTTTTTTACCTATTCTTTAAATAGGGGGTATAGAGTATGAAAACTGAATATTTCAAGGGCCTCTCGAGGGCGCAGCTTTACTGGGCCGCGGCGGGGCTTTTGGTTGTTACGGTCCTCGTGGTCTTGGGGATCCTCTTCGGCCGGGGCGGGGAGGCGCCCGGGGCCGAGGAGCTGGCGATCACCGCGGACATGACCATAGGGGAGATCGCCCCGAAGCTCGATGTGACCGGAAAGTCGATGGCAAAGGAGCTCGGCCTTCCCCTCGATGCCCCTAAGAACGTCCCCGTGGGGGAGCTGGGGGTCACTGAGGAGACTCTAAATAAGATGGTCAATCACCTGGTCGGCCATAGGGAGTCGAACGTAAAATATTATTTGTATGGGGCGGTTGTCCTCTGGGGGTGGCTGTTTCTGGTAAAGCTCGGGAGGCCGAAGAACGCGCCCCTCAAAAAGAGGAAGATCTGGTACCCGAGGATTTTCTACGTCGTGACGATGGTATTCTCCGCGGTCTTTCTCGGCTTTCTGCTGGAGAAGTCCCCAAACCCGATGGAGGGGGGCGTCAAGCTCTTTAAGACGATGGTGGGGCTGTATCCGGACACGATGGTCAGGATCGCGGCCTTCCTCTTTTTCGTCGCTTTGGCCGTCGTAGGCAACAAGATCGTTTGCGGGTGGGCCTGTCCCTTCGGGTCGCTGCAGGAGCTGATCTACAGCCTTCCCCTTTTTAAAAAGCTCAAGAAGAAGAGCGTTCCCTTTATTGTCACCAACACGATAAGGGGAGTCCTCTTTGTCGTCATGCTCCTTCTCCTCTTCGGCATCGTCGGGGGAAAGAAGGGCTACGTCCTCTATCACGCACTGAATCCCTTCAACCTCTTCAACTTCGACTTCGAGCTGCCGTCGATACTGATAACCACGGTCGCGGCCCTCGTTATCGGCGCCGTGATGTACAGGCCTTACTGCCGGATCATCTGCCCCTTCGGGTTAATCTCGTGGTTCGCCGAATACGTGAGCCTCTACCGGGTCAGGATCGATAAGGAGGCCTGCACCAAGCGCGGGGCGTGCATCACGGTGTGTCCCTCAGGAACCGCAAAGGCGCGCGTCTACGGAAAGAAGGTTGTGCCCGACTGCTTCAGCTGCGCCAGGTGCCTCAACGTCTGCCCGGAGGGAGCCCTCGACTACGGCTGCGCCCTTTTAAAGCCTAAGGCCGGGGGAAAAAAGAAGGCGGCGTAGGTTTTTTGAGGATTTCCCCTCAAAACCCGGGCGAGTGGTTGTTGGAAGACCGCCGTTATCAAAAAAAATCGGGTGGAATGACTTCTTCATTTGCATTTAATATCGTTGCTGTGTTATAAATTTCGGGGTGGGGGGTGGGCGTTTGTTTGAGATGCTGTTTCAGGGTTGCTTCTGAATTGCTTTTGTTTGATATTACTTGGAATTTGACTTATGCTTCTTTTTAAGGCGGGGATATTATGAATGTCATTGAAACCTCGATAAATACTTCTTCAGATGAGTTCAGGAAAAACTACGATGCAATGGAGACGCTGGTCGCGGAGCTGAAAGAGGAGCTGAAGAAGGCCGCTCACGAGCGTTCCGACAGGTCGAGAGACCGCCTAGCCCAGCAGGGGAAGCTCCCGATAAGGAAAAAGCTCGATCTCCTTCTGGACAAGAACACCCCCTTTCTCGAGATTGCTCCTCTGGCCGCCAGGGGTATGTACGACGGGAAAATCCACGGGGCGGGGGTCGTTTCAGGGATAGGAGTTGTCGAGGGAAGGGAGGTCTTTGTAACCGGAAACGATGCGATGATAAAGGGCGGCGCCAGCTACCCTATGTCGAACAAGAAGGTCCTCCGCTGCCAGACGATAGTCATGGAAAACCGCCTCCCCAGCATCTGTATGCTCGATTCCGCCGGCGGTTACCTTCCCCTCCAGTCGGAGATTTTCCCCGATGTAGACGACGGCGGGAGGATCTTCTACAACCAGGCCATCATGTCCAAGATGAGGATCCCCCAGATAGTTGCGGTGATGGGACTCTGCACGGCCGGCGGGGCGTACATACCGGCGATGTCGGACGAGGTCGTCCACGTCAAGGGGACCGGGGCGATCTTCCTCGGGGGGCCGCCGCTCGTCAGGGCCGCAACGGGGGAGGAGGTCACCGCCGATGAGCTGGGCGGCGCCGACGTCCACTGCAGGGAGTCCGGTGTGTCGGACTATTACGCCGAGGACGACGCCCACGCAATATTAATATTACGAGACATCGTGAGAAACCTCCCGAAGAACGAGAAGGCGATGCTCCCGGCAAAGGAGCCGAAGCCGCCGATATACGATCCGAAGGAAATGTACGGCATCGTCAGCACCAACCTGAGAATACCCTACGAAATAAGGGAGCTTATCGCCCGGATGGTCGACGGGAGCGAGTTTCTCGAGTTCAAGGAGCTTTACGGGCCGACGGTGGTCTGCGGATGGGCCTACATCCACGGCTACCCGGTGGGGATCATCGCCAACAACGGCGTGCTCTTCTCCGACAGCTCGCTCAAGGCTACCCAGTTCATCCAGCTCTGCGACAAGAGGGGAATCCCCCTGCTGTTTTTACAGAATATAAGCGGGTTCATCATCGGGAGGGAGTACGAGCGGGGAGGGATCACCAAAAACGGCCACAAGATGGTCACGGCGGTCTCCTGCGCCACGGTGCCCAAGTTCACGGTGATCGTCGGGGCCTCTTTCGGGGCAGGGAACTACGCCATGTGCGGCAGGGCCTACTCTCCACGCTTTCTCTGGATGTGGCCCCAGGCGGAAATAGGGGTCATGGGTGGGGAGCAGGCGGCGGAAGTTCTCGTTCGGCTCCAGCAGGACAAGAGGGAGAAGGCGGGCGAAATCCCCATGACGGAAGAGGAGATAGGGCAGCTGAGGGATCCGGTCGTATCCGCCGCCAAGAGGGAGGGTAACGCCTACTACAGCACGTCAAACCTCTGGGACGACGGCATCCTCGACCCGGCGGAGACGAGGGACGTCTTGGGCCTGGCGATTTCGGCGTCGATGAACGGACCCTTATGGGACGACGTCTACGGCTACGGGACGTTCAGGATGTGATGCCGTTTCTTCTTCTCGATTGATGGGTGGGCGGCGTGTTTGTTAGAGATCGGTTGTAATGGTGTTTTGGTGCCGATTTGTCATTTTCTTGGGAAGCGGGAATCCGGAGGGTGGGTCATCTGGCAGCGCTTGTCATTCCCGCGAAAACGGGAATCCAGAGGGATGGGCGCTTGTGTGTTGGGTGGCGCTGACATTTTTTTGGATTCCCAATCAAGCTGGGAATGACAGCATAAGTACCCCGTCGAGCCGGGAATAATCAAATATGTCATTCCCGCGAAAGCGGGAATCCAGAGCGTGGGTGTTTGTGTGTTGGGCGGGTGGGTGGCACCGATATTTAACTGGATTCCCAATCAAGTTGGGAATGACAGTATAATTAAAATATTGAATTAGACAGACTTGCACAGAACTATTGAGAGAAGCGGAGATATAACGTGGAAACCTTATTCAAAAAAGTGCTGATAGCCAATAGGGGCGAGATCGCCGTCAGGATCATGAGGACGTTGAGCGAGATGGGGATCGGGACGGTCGCCGTCTACTCCGACGCGGACGAGCTGTCGCTTAACAGGCTTACGGCGGACGAGGCGGTCCATCTGGGGGAGTCGGCGCCGTCCGCGAGTTATCTCAATATCGATAAGATCATAGACGCGGCAAAGGCGACCGGCGCCGAGGCGATCCACCCCGGTTACGGCTTCCTGGCCGAGAACGCCGACTTCGCAAAGAGGTGCGAGGAGGCGAAGATTGTCTTCATCGGCCCGCCTGCAGGGGCGATA
>JAFGIX010000035.1 GCA_016929395.1 Candidatus Zymogenus saltonus | reverse complement strand
TTTTAAAAACCAACGGGGGAAACAGGCCGCATGATCCACCTTAAAACCCCCGTTTCACTGTCTACCATATTGGGTCCACTTCAGTTTTCCCCTTCTATCAATACAATTAATATTAATTTTTCTTTCCGGTAAATATGGTCTTACATAAAGGAATATAAAAAATAGCAAAACAATAAAAACAATTACTCTAAAATATATATCGTTTTTTCGTTTTAAAGGATGGGTTTTATTGCTTTCCTTTTCATTTATAATTTCCATTTCTGCAATTTCCCCACCCACCATAAAAACCTTATTGCATCTGCCACACTTTACTTTTCTTCCCACATCTGGAATTTTACTTTCATCTATATTTCCAGTTGCACCACATTCGGGACATGTAATTTTCATAACAACCCCCCATACCGAAATAATTAATCGAACTAATGGTTTTGATTATACAAAATACGATATACAAAAATCAATGTCTAAATTGAATTTAGGACATTTAAAATGAAAGTATAAAGAAATTTTAAAATCCGAAGAACCACCAGTACAAAAAGAGGTCTTCTTCGTTCTCCGGATCGCTCCCGTCGGTCAGGTGATAGGTGGGGTCGTAGGTGGGGTAATAGGTGGGGTAATAGGTAAGGCCGCGCCCCTCCCCCTTTCCCTCCGCCGCTGCTTCAGGGTCGGGCGCCTCTTTTTCCACGAAGAACCTCTCCCTGCACACGGGGCACCTGAGCCAGCACCCCCCCTCCGGGACAAGGCCGTCGTATACGCTTCCCGATGCATCGCAGTTAGGGCACCTGACCTTCACGGCATCACCCCCCGCCCCCACATTACCACACTAATTACAAGAAACTCAACAGTTTATCGAAAATAGTTCAATTCCACCCGAAAGCATGATATACTGGTATCTTTTTAACCATCGGCTGAATAAAATAAATGGCCCACCTCAAGGGAAACCTTCACGTCCACACCACTTATTCCGACGGGCACCTGGGCCCGCTGGAGATGGCGCGCATATACCGCGACCTCGGCTACGACTTCATCGCCATCACCGACCACGAGTACATGACCAAGAAGGCCTACTTCGACCTCTTCCCGCTTATGCTCGAGGGGATCATGATATTCGAGGGGATAGAGCTGGAGCCGGTCTACATATCATATCACCACACGCTGAGGATAAAGGGGGATTCGGAGGTACTCCACGTCCTCTGCCACCCCGACTCGTACCGCCTCTCGATAGTGGACGTCAACAGGAGGATAAAGAAGTTCAACGAGGAGGGGCCGGGAAAGATCGACGCCGTCGAGGTCACCGACCGGGGCTTCTACACGCCGTTCTACGACACCCCGGAGATTGACTTGCCGAAGATCGCCTCCGACGACGCCCACGACGAGCACTCCTGCGGCAAGACGTGGATAGACGTCAACGCCGACAGGGACAAGGACTCGATCATTAAGGCCATCAAAGCCGGGGACTTCGAGATCGGCCTCATCTCGGGAAGGCGGAGGGAGAAGAAAATCGCAGGGGGCGGCGATTAGGCGATCGGCACTCTTTTAAAATTAATCCGAGAGAACGGTCGCTTCCCTCAAGCCGAAGAAGTCGGTTGCATCAAAAATCACGGCCGAGACATCACCCTTCAAGTTTTAGACCCGTCGACACCAAATAGCATTCCTCCCACAAATTTATTTGACATAAACGTTTAAAAAATATATTTTATTATACTGTATACAGCTTCTGTGAACCGTCTTTATCTTAAGTGTTTTACAAAAATTTCAATAACGGCTTTTATTAAAAGGAGAAAGAATGGAACTGGATATCCTGAGAACACTGTTGGGCGGCTTTCTGGCGTCCGTGGCATCATTCTTCGTGTTGGGATTCCTCTACGGCAACCCCGCCGTGGCAAAGATATATAAAAACGCCGAGGGATCCCCGGCGCTGAAGAAGTGGGAGAGCAATCCCAAGTATATCTTCATGCAGTACGTGGGAATGCTTATCCAGTGTCTCCTCTGGGCCTTAGTCTTCGCATTCGTGAGGTCCGCCCTGCCGGCCGCTACCATATGCGCCGGCCTCGTCTTCGGGCTGATCATCATGGTCATGAAGATATTCCCGAGGCTCTTCGACATGTGGATCCAGACCTACTACCCGGGAAAGCTTTTGGCCACCGAGTTCATCAACGGCTCGATCGGCGGATTTCTGGTGGGGATAGTGTTGGCCTACGTGATCGGTTAGGCTTGGGTCGATAACGCCCGGATGTGAGATAAACTGATAGTCAGTTTACCATTGATCACGAGGGGCCGAACCAGCATCGGTTTATCAAGGCGATTTGTTTAGACACCCGCCGGTGAGTCCGATTACTCATTGGAAGTCAACTTAAGGTTTGGATTCTCGCCGGGGGTGAATTGTGGGCACGCCGCTCTTTTTTCCGAGCGACGATTTACCTCGCCGCGGCCTTACGGAACGTGCGGAGGAGAGGCTTTTTTTAAGAGATCATGCTTATCGACCGCATCCCCTCTCTTCCCTGCATGATATTTGCGGGCTGAGGGGTCACTTACGACCCTTAAGGGAAACTCCCGCCGTCCCCCCATCTACTGACGATCCAAGAGAGCCGTCGGGAAGGTCTTGTGCCCGATAAATTTTTTTAAGCGGAAGGTCAATAATACTCCGGGCAGTCGTAGTTCATCCCCTTGAAGCCGTACATCCTGTATACGAGGAATATCCTCCGCTTGATTTTTCCCTCAGACCCCTCCTTGTATATCACCAGCTCCTCGGGGGGGTCTACCCTCTCGAACGACTCGACTATGAGATTTGATATTTCGTCGCACCCACTCGATATACGGCATCGGTCAACGAAGATCGCGTCCATCCCTGTAGTTAATTCCGGGGAGCCCTCCTTCAGCCAGTAATCGTACTGGCTCTTCCGCTTCCAGTAGCGAAGGACGGTGGCGTCAGGGTGGGAGGGCATGTAAAAGGCGAGCTCCGGCGTCTCGCCGTAGTCCTGTGTGAAGACAAATACCTTCCCCTCCCCCCCCATCTCGTTGTAGACCTCCTCGACCCTTTTGCCGAGGATGTCCCAGCCCCGAAGCCCGTTTGTGGGGTCCCGCTCAGGGTCCTCGATAAAAATTTTTGGGGCGATCTTCCAGATAAGATCGAAGTTGAAGGCGAAGACGTTCAAGAATATGAGGAAGATCAGCGTGAACCAGCCGTACCGCAAAAGTCCCCTCCCCTTCCTCTCCCTGTAGGTCTTGAGGAAGTCGTCGATTACCGCCCCGAAGACCATAAAGGGGCCGATGTATCCGAGGGTGGGCCAGTTCGCCTCCGCCCTCCCCCTGAGGCTCATGAGGGTTATCAGGATAAATATTGGCGCCGAGGTGAAAAAGATGAGGCGGTATAGCTCAACGCCGTCCTTAAAAGCCCTCTTTATTATCAGATAGTAGACATAGACGAACGGGACGAAGACGAAGGGCGTCAATATCCCGATTTGTCCCCCCAGGAACTCGAAAAAGGTCAGGGGACTGAACTCCCTCGACTTTGTAACCCCGCCCAGCCCGAAGGCGTGCCTGAACATGGCGAAGTCGTGGCCCCAGTTCCAGTAGAGGACGGGAACCGACATGACTATTGCCAGAAGGGCTGCGAGGTAGAAGTGGGGGGATTTAAGCCACCTCCTCATACCCGGCGAGACCATTACGTAGAGAATCACGATAAAGGAGTAGAACCAGTACATGATGTGGGTGAGGAGGCCCAGCCCCAGGAGGAATCCCACTATATACCAGAGGAGCGCCCCGCCCCACTTATCCTCCGTGATTTTGAATAGGACATATATCATCAGGGGATAAAAGAGGATCATGGGGGAGTAGTATGTGATTATTAGCCCCCCCGCCAGAGACATCGGCATCAGGTTGAAGAGCAAAGCGGCGGCAAATCCCGCCCCGGGGGACTTGAACATGTCGGTTGCGGCGATGTAAAAAACAACGGTTGCGGCCGCCATAAAGAAGACGGCCCCTATCCTGACCCCGAGCTCCGTGTCCCCGAACAGCGCCGTTGTGAAGGCGATGATGTAGGCCGTAATCGATCCCTGATCATAGTAGCTGAGGTCAAGCTTTCGAGACCAGTCCCAGAAATAGGCCTCGTCGCAGACGAGGTTCAAGGGACCATACATGATATAAAGGATTCGGACTACGGCAAAGGTCACGATCACGGCGGTCAGGTATAGGACGTATCTCTTTTCAGGCTTGGAATCGATCTCTACTGACATCCGATCTCCCTTCAGCTTACGTCATCCCAATGAACTTACGTATACAAAAAAACCGGCTTAAAGCTTTTCGGTAAGTTCTCGCTTGGCCGGTTTTTGTTAAGAATCGTTCTCTTGGATCAGGGATCATCCCCGGTGGTTATTGATTTTCTTTGAGTCTGTTTAGCAGTCTCTTCTCGACGGCCCTACTAATTATACGTAGCAGGGTATCAACCTCGAACGGCTTCTCTATATAATCGTAGGCCCCGAGCTTCACCGCCGCTATGGCCGAATCCTTGTCGGCGGCACCGGAAATGATAATCACCTCGGAATCGGGGGACAAGGCCTTAACGTGCCTCAAGACATCCACACCGTGAACGATGGGCATCTTAATGTCGAGAATTATAGTGTCATGCCTTTTCTCATTGAACTTATCTATCGCCTCCTGCCCGTTCTCCGCCATGTCAATATTGGAGAATCCCGATTCGTTTAGCACATCCTGGATTATTTTCCTTATTCCCTCTTCATCGTCCGCAATGAGGATCTTCGCCCCTGAGATTTCATCCTCGCTGAGACCCTTCTTCTTGTATACGAATTCGAGAGGAATTCGGATATTCTCGTAAGCCTTGTTTATCTCTTCGAGCTTATCTATGCTCATCGGTTTCTTAAGACACACATACACTCCTCTCTGGATGGAGGTATCCATCATCTTCTCCACGGCATTTCCGGATATCATCACTCCGCCGATCTTTGGATCGATCTCCCTCAGCCTCTTAAAGGTCTCAAATCCGTCGATCCCGGGCATCTTGACATCCACGTAGGCGAGGTTTACGTCGTGTTCCCTGACGTAGTCGATGGCATCGTAGCCGTCGGATACTGAAGCCACCTCATGTCCCATCTCCTTAAAAACCTCTTCCAGGTAATCCCTTATTGTCGGCTCGTCATCAACGATTAATATCTTCATTTTGAGTTACTTCCAATAATTAACTATATAATACTTTCAACACCACTCAACTTGAGCAAAGCATGAAGAAAAATTATTCTAATTTGTTTTTTCTTAAGATTATATAAGTTACACTTATATTCCATATTTATTCTTTTATTAAACCACATTTTAGGACATAAGTCAATTCATATCGTGACTGTGGTCACATCGGACGTCGAAAAAACGGCGTAACTTGTTGTCCACTAAAAATCTTGACACTTGACCGATACGTTGTTATCTTGTAGAGATAATAATTGAAGCAAACAACGTTTCAGCAATGTGCAAATTCCACCATAATTTGGGACCCTACTCTTCACTTCCACAGGCGGTTTGGTGAACCACCAACCCTATATTTATACAGCCAATTTGTAAAACTGAGGAGGATTCGATGATTGAACAGACCCTGTCTATTATAAAACCTGATGGCGTAAAAAAGTCCATCATCGGGGAAATAGTCAAGACTTTCGAGGAAAACGGGCTCAAGGTCGTCGCCATGAAGATGATCCACATGAGCAAGAGGGAGGCGGAGGGCTTCTACGCCGTTCATAAAGACAGACCGTTTTTCCAGTCTCTGACCGATTTCATGAGCTCCGGGCCGTCGGTGGTACAGGTGTTGGAGGGCGAAAACGCGATCCAGAGAAATCGTGACATAATGGGGGCCACCGACCCCGCAAAGGCGGAGCCCGGCACCATAAGGAATAAGTACGGCAGCTCCATAGAGGTGAACACCGTCCACGGCTCCGATGCCCCGGAGACGGCGAAGACCGAGATCGCGTATTTCTTTTCCGATCTCGAGAAATTTTTTTAAAGGAAAGAAATCCCACAGGGGAAGCCATAATGGTCTTTCCAATATCACCACGGCAAGACGGGGAGAACATGAGAGATCTTCTGGGTCTCTATCCGGAGGAGATCTTTGAAATCGTTAAAACTCTGGGCGATAAACCGTTCAGGGCAAAGCAGATCTTGAAGTGGATGTACCAAAAGGGCGCCTCGGATTTCAGCGAGATGACCGACCTCTCCGTCGATTTCAGATCGAGGCTGTCATCAAAGGCTCGAATAAGCCGGCTCACTCCGGAGAGGGTAACCCGAACGGGGAAAGGGGACGGCTTGGCCGGCGCCGAAAAATACGGTGGAGAGACGATAAAATTCCTCTTCAGATTGGACGACGGCGAGGCTATAGAATCGGTCATAATCCCGGACGGAAGAAAGAGGACTCTCTGCGTATCGAGTCAGGTGGGCTGCCCCCTCGGATGCGCCTTCTGCCTGACCGGCAGGATGGGCTTTGTGAGGAACCTTACCTGCGCCGAGATCGTGGGACAGGTGATTGCGGCGGGAAAGTATCTTTCGGGCCCCGGGGACGAAGAGAGGGGGGAAGAGGAGAATATCTCGAACATCGTCTTCATGGGCATGGGGGAGCCGCTCCTGAACTACGACGAGGTTGCGAGGGCCGTCGACGTTATCTCTGCAAACTGGGGACTCGAGTTTTCCTGGAGAAGGATAACGCTCTCCACGGCGGGGATTCCGGAAGCCATCCTGAGGTTCGGGACCGAGAGGAGCGTTAACCTCGCCGTGTCCCTCAACGCCCCCGACGACGAGACGAGGGACTCCATAATGCCGATAAACAGGAGATACCCCTTGAAAGAGCTTTTAGCCGCGCTTAAAAGTTACCCGTTGAAGAAGGGAAGGCGAATCACGCTGGAATACGTCCTGCTCAAGGGGATAAACGACACGGAAGACCACGCCGTTAAACTCGCCAGGATAATCTCCGGACTCAAGGTGAAGGTAAATCTGATCCCGTTTAACACATATCCGGGGGCCGTCTTCGAGCGGCCCGACGATGAACGAATATCCCGCTTTCAGTCCATACTTATCGGTTCAAAGGTAAACGCGATCATCAGGAAGAGCAGGGGAGGCGAAATCTCCGCGGCCTGCGGCCAGCTTGCAACGGGAAAAACCGCAAAATAGGGATTTTTCTGTGGGCGCCTTTGGCAAGCAAAAGCGCTAAATTGAAGAAAAGTAGGAACTTTTATTAAAAATATGGTATAATAATACTCTGATTTACCTTTTTCCCGCGAAATTTTTTCAATGGGAGGCTAAATAAAGTGAGGATTCTAATAGTAGAAGACGAGGCGAAGGTGGCCTCTTTTATCAAGAGGGGTCTCGAAGAGGAACACTACGCCGTAGACGTCGCCGAAGACGGCAAAGAGGCGGTCGCCCTTGTGGACAGCTACGATTACGATCTTGCAATCCTTGATATAATGCTCCCTGAGATGGACGGGCTGTCCGTGCTCTCCCACATCCGCAGTGTCGGTAAAGCGATGCCCGTTGTCTTACTAACGGCAAAGGATCTCGTCGAGGACAAGGTAAAGGGCCTCGATATGGGGGCGGACGATTATATCACAAAACCATTCGCATTCGAGGAGCTTCTGGCCCGAATAAGGGTCTTATTGAGAAGGGGGAAGCCGGAGGAGAGCCTCAAGCTCTCCATCGCCGACCTCGTGCTCGATCCCGTCACCCACAAGGTAACCAGAGACAACAAGGAAATCAACCTTACTGCAAAGGAATACGGGCTGCTGGAATATCTGTTGAGGAACCAGAGGAGGGTCCTGACCAGGACGATGATCTCGGAGCACGTCTGGGATATCAAACACGATACCTTTACAAACGTAATAGATGTCTACATAAATTACCTGAGAAACAAGATAGACAAGGGTTTTTCCAAGAAACTTTTACACACGATAAGGGGTGTCGGCTATAAGTTAGAGGCATAAGGGATGTTTTTTACCAACTTAAGGGCCAAACTGGTGGTGTGGTATACGCTTGTTTTGGCTATAACATTTTTGGCCTTTTCATTGATACTCTACTTTTTTCTCCACAGGGCCTTGCATGACAGCGTTGACAAAAAGCTGAAAACCATCGCGGAGATAACCGCAGATTCCACGACAAGGAATCCTGAGGATTCAGAGAAGTGGAACGAATACCTCGAGGACTTTTTCGGCTTCAAGCCAACCACAAAGTATATAAGTATCTTCGACAAATCGGGAAACGTCGACTACGGCACCAAGGGCGAGCGTACCATCAAGATTCCGATTACGGCGGAGACGGTAAAGAACGCGAAAAACGGGGAGATAACGTTTGAGACCATAGAGGGCCTCGATGAATACCCGATAAGGGTGATCAACTACCCGGTCATTCGGGATAACCGTCTGATTAACTTCGTTCAGGTGGGAACCTCCCTGGAGTACGTTCAGGACACGTTGATGAAGCTTTTGTTTATCATTCTCTTTACCGTGCCGACCATTTTGATCTTCTCGAGCATCGGGGGATACTTTCTCGCGAAGGCGGCATTAAGACCGGTGGACGAGATGACGATGTTGGCGAGATCGATCGGGGCGAAGGACCTGTCGCAGAGGATAAAGGTCAGAAATCCGAAAGACGAGCTTGGGAGGCTCGCCGGAACGTTCAACGACATGCTGGAGCGTCTCCGGAAGTCATTCGATCAGGCGAAGCAGTTCTCCGCCGACGCCTCCCACGAGCTCAGAACGCCGCTGACTATCCTGAAGGGCGAGAGCGAGTGGGCGCTCAGGTCGGCCAGGAACACCAAGGAGTACAAAGAGACACTGACAAGCAACCTCGAGGAGATAGACCACATGAGCAAAATCATCGACGACCTCCTGATCCTCTCGAGGGCCGACTCGGGCGAGATTCCTTTTGAATTGGAGCCCCTGGAGCTGTCCCCTATTCTAAAGGACGTCTACGACATGGGAACCATGCTCGCCGAAAGGAAAAACCAGGAGCTTCACCTCGACATCAACGGAATCGATTCCATCTCCATTATGGGAAACAAGCTGAAGCTCAAACAACTTTTTCTAAACCTCGTGGACAACGGCCTAAAATACACAAAGGATGGCGGAAGGATCGACATGACCGCACGGGCCAACTCCGATACGGTTGAGATCAAGGTTAGCGATAACGGCATCGGAATATCCGATGACGATCAGAAGAAGATATTCGACCGATTCTACAGAGTGGATAAAAACCGCTCTAGGAAAGAGGGGGGAACGGGACTTGGGCTTGCAATATCCAGATTTATCACGGAGGCGCACGGGGGGACGATAAACGTTGCGAGCACTCCCGGAATCGGAAGCACATTCAGCGTAGTCCTGCCCCTATCGGACAATTAGGATTAAAATATTATAATTCTTATTTAATATCCGACTAATGCTTATATCCGATAATAGAATGTTTTAAAGACTTCAAATAAAGTGTGGAGGTTTTAACACTATGAAACTCATAAGAAACCGATTTTTCAGATCGAGATATTTCGCTTTTACGGCCGCAGTCATTTTTATGGCGACTGTATCCATCCTTGCGGCCTCTATGGGAGATACGGCGTCGGCCAGGATCTTCGGCGAGACGGAAGAAAGCGGTGAAGGTGTAAAATATATTACCCTTCCCGATTTTACAACCCTCGCGAAGGCATTGACACCCGCCGTGGTAAATATAAGCACCAAATCCGTAAGCCCCTGGTCCAATCCCAACTCACCCTACGGGCGGAATCCTTTCGATGACTTCTTCAACACTCCGGGATCGCCCAGAGAGACCCAGAGCCTGGGAAGCGGATTTATAATAACCGGCGACGGGTATATCTTCACGAATAATCACGTTATAAAGAACGCCACGGAGATCAAGGTCACACTGCATAACGAGAAGACATACAACGCCCGAGTAATAGGTTCTGACCCCAAAACCGACCTCGCCCTTATCAAGATCGATGCGGGCGACAGCCTCCCTACCGTAAACATGGGAGACTCCGACTACCTTAAGGTAGGGGAGTGGGTCCTTGCCATAGGCAATCCCTTCGGACTCGAAGAGACCGTAACGGCGGGAATTGTCAGCGCAAAGGGGCGCGTGATCGGATCGGGCCCGTACGACGATTTTATCCAGACGGACGCATCAATAAATCCCGGCAATTCCGGCGGTCCTCTTTTCAACATCAAGGGCGAGGTCATAGGAATAAACACGGCGATAATAAACCGCGGTCAGGGCATCGGCTTTGCCATCCCGATTAATATGGCAAAGAGCCTCTATCCCCAGCTGAAAAAGGGGAAGGTAGTCCGCGGCTGGCTCGGCGTCGTCATTCAGGAGATAACACCGGAGCTCGCCAAATCACTCGACCTGCAGAATACCACTGGGGTGCTTATTGCAGAGGTCATGGCCTCGAGTCCGGCCGAAAGGGCGGGGCTGAAGAGGGGTGATGTCATAATTGAGTTCAACGGAAAGAAGATAAAGAAGTCAAAGGAGCTTCCCGCCACGGTGGCGATGACGCCCGTCGGCTCCAAGGTCAACATTAAGGTCCTCAGGGACGGAAAGGAAAGAGTGTTCCCCCTGACCGTCGGAAAAATGCCCTCGGAAAGCATGAAGGCCTCAAATCCTTGGGAGGAGACACCCGCCAACCCTTACCCGAGCCCGTATCCAACGCCCTCACCGAGTCCCAGCCCCTCAAAGCCCGACACCACTCCGTCACCGGGAGCCGGATCGCAGATGGGCCTCACCGTAGATCCGATCACCCCAAACATAGCCAGGCTTCTGGGACTGACGGAAACAAGCGGTGTAATAGTCACAGCCGTTACGAGGGGCGGCTTCGCCGAAAAGGCGGGGATCATCAAGGGCGACATCATAAGGGAAGTCAACCACAAGAAGATAACCAACGTGGACGACTTTAAAAGCGAGGTCTCCAAAGCGGACGCGACCGGCAGATACCTGTTTCTCATCTGGAGGAACGGGGCGACCGTCTACATAGCCCTCAATAAATAAGGGGCTGGGCCGTTATGTTGGTTAGATCATTTTTGTTGTAAGGAGGCCGCTACGAGGGGCAGTTGCCAGGTGAAGGTGGTCATTGCGTTAGGAGGAGACATTACAAAGGGAAGGTGGACTTTATGAAGGGAGGGGGAACCGTTAATACACGGATATTGCGGCTTAAGGATGTGGAATCGCGAAGGGGAATCGGCCGTTATGTAGGGAGAGGGGTTCGTTTCGGGGGGAAGATGCTATCTTATCTGGATAAGGTGTTATGATGGGTGAGTCGTTGCGGGAAAGTGCCGAAACGGAAGAGGCTTAATGCGAAAGAGGAGGTGGGCTCGTTGCAATTCCCCTGTACCAAATCATGGCAAATAAGGGGGAAAGATGTTACGTGGGGAGACACAAACTGATCGGTCAAAATAAATGGGGAGCCTGAACTACCTTTAATAGAAATCAAAGGCCGTCCGGCATATTAAATATGAAGCCGGGCGGCCTTTTTGTTTGTAGACCACGGGTTCCATATTTCTGTTTCCACTACCTCGTCTTCGACGCCCCCTTCAACTCCGTCTGCTCGAATGTATACACGTATCGTTCAGCCCCCGCAAAACCCTATTTGTAAATACAAGTAGGGTATGATAAGACACCACTGCACGAAAGAATTGATCTCACGCAATACCTGAATCCTTGCCCGAAGGCTATAGGGTGAGGGGAGCCAGAAGCTCCATCACGAGGTCCCTTATTTCCTCGAAGACCGCCTCCTCCCCCTTCGTCCCGTCAACCATGACGACACAAGAAAGGGGCGCCACCTCGCGGTCGAATATCTCTTTTACCTTTTTCAGGTACTCCTCCCTCTCGAAGGGCGAAAAGCCCCCCCTCCCCATTTTTATCCTCTTCAGGCTCTCGTCTACGGGGATGTCTATCAAAAAGACGAGGTCCGGCATAGGGGCGAACTCCCCGCTCTCCTCCATGATCCTCCTTGGGTCCAGCCCCCTCGCCCCCTGATAGGCCATCGTGGAAAAGTAGTAGCGGTCAAGGACGACTGTCTTTTTGTCCTTGAGTGCAGGCGCGATGTTTTTTTCGACGTTCTCCTCCCTGTCCAGCGTAAACAGGCGGTATTCCTCCTCGGGGGCGTCCTCCCTCTCGCCCCTCAACGCCATCTCCCTGATCTTCTTTCCCCAGACGCCGTCGGTGGGTTCGGTCAGCCCCAGCGCATCGTAACCGTTATCTGAGAGGAATTTCAGCAGTCTTTCGGCCTGGGTGCTCTTTCCCGCCCCGTCTATTCCCTCGATAACTATCAGGACGCCCCTTTTGAGCTTTCTATCCTTCTTTGAATTCATAGTATCTTATTATTCTGTTCACCCGAACGCTTTCAGGTCATATATCACAGAGAAATCCGCCAAGGCAAGTAATATCGTCTTTACAATACACTTAAAATTACATATAATTACAATATAATTATAATAATATTTCTTGCTTTTATGGTATTTATAGTTTAGAATGTGCAGTGAATGTCGTTTTATGACAAAAATGTGTCAATTATTTAGTTTATAAAATTAGGTTAATTGGAGGTTTAAAATGGTAGATGTAAAAAGGGCTTTAACATATTCTTTCAAGGATGATAACTGGATTGTAAAGATAATCATCGGCGCCATTCCGTTTATCAATCCTTTTTTCTCCCTCGGATATGCATTTCAGGTCTTTAAGCAGGCTCTCGATAACAAGGCCGAGCTGACGATGCCGGAATGGGATGACTGGGGTGGTTACTTCAAATCAAGTATAATGATCATCTTGATTTACTTCGTCTATATGCTAATACCGTTAGTCCTTTATGCGATCGGCGCGCTTGTAGGATTTGGTGGCGCATGGCTGATGGGTACAGGATCAGAAGGCGCTTCAGGAACTGGAGTAACTATCGCAATGATACTCGGAGGACTAATCTATTTCGTGGGTGTCGTCTTTGCCGTGATTCTTGGCCTTATGATTCCCATGGCCCTTGCCAACTACGCCAAGAACGGCGAGAGATTCGGGGCAATCTTCCAGCTCGGAGTGATCATCAAGAATATCTTCAGCATAATCGGAGATTATCTCCTGACTTTTCTTGTCATTATCGGCATAGTTATTGTAGTTGGTTTGGCCATGATGATTGTGGCGCTGATTAATATAATCCCGATTTTAGGACAACTTCTGTTCTTCATTGCTTATATGCTTGTAGGTTTCTGGTTGAGTCTTGTTATCTTCCCGCTCTTGGGCGAGACCTGCGCCGGAGCGTATGGCGCTGGCAAGGCCGTCAAGAAGGCCTAGTTAAAAGGCCCGATGCGGCGAAGTTGATCAGGGAGGGGCGGCGAAGTTGACAGGGAATTCTTAGCGAACCTCGATTTTTACGCTATACGCTATAGCATTATATGGAAACAAATTCGGGGACGGCCGTTGTGCCGTCCCCGAAGCATTTTATCCCACCTTTATCCAGAAAAGATATAATAAAACCTAAAAAACGTCTTTTCTCCCCTTTGTCTACAAAATAGTGTTGCCTTTATCCGTTTCGCGGTGTAGAATCTTAACAGTGTTTTCGCAGTTTCAAATTTTAAATTTCCAAAAAAGGCCGAGACTTAAAAACCGTCTTTCATAAAACGAAAAAAGTCTCTTTTAAAGAATATACAATATGAATCAACCCCCCGCCAAGGCTCGGCTGACCTCCCGAGACGAATCCATAACCTTTGTGCTCGAGGCCTCTGACAGGGAATTTCCCGGAATCAAAGACTACTGGGACGGAAATTGGATCCTTGTCCGCCTTATGATGGAAATCCCGGGGCTCAATATCGATTTCACTGACCCCTGCATAAGGACGGACGAGCTGGAGACCTTTTTAGAGGACCTGAAGGGCCTCTCCATCGGCCACTCCCTGACCGCGGAGTCCTCTTTTTCCGAGCCTATCCTCTATATCAACCTCCAGATACCGGAGCCGGGAAGCGACATAGTCCTGGGCAGAATAGATATTACGCTCTTCTCCGATGAGGGGGCTGCCAGCGTTGCCGTAGAGATGGACATCGATTACGACGCCGTTGAAATGTTCACGCAGGGGATAGAGGATATTCTAAGGGAGTACCCCGTGGTTGCGAGGGAGACGCATTGAAACCCCGCTCTGACCCGTCGAACAGCACGGTACTTGTGCCCAAGGCCCTGAAGAAGTTCGCTTTGTCCTCCATCAACACCAAAGAGCATTTATATAAGCATATAGGGGGGAGAGTCGATGAAAAAGGCGAATATTGACAAGCTCCTCGTCACAGACCATGTCTATCAGGTTGCCGGAGGGACCATAACCACAGCAGACGACGCCGCCGCATTCCTCATAAAAGGGAGTGACCCGATACTAATAGACACAGGGGCCGGCCGCTCCGTAAAGAGGCTTATAGAAAACATCGAGGCAGCGGGTATCGATCCCAATTCCATCAAGAGGGTAGTCCTTACCCACAACCACATCGATCACATAGGCGGGATGGAATACCTGAAGTCGAAGTTCGACGTGACGTTCTTAATGCACGAGCTCGACGCCGAAGCCGTTGAGATGGGCGACAGGGTCGCCACCGCCGCCTCCATGTACGGAGTTCACCTTAATCCGATCAACGTCGACGTTACGTTCTCCGAGGCGGAATTTGCCCTCGACTTCGACGACACGAAGCTGATCCTACTTCACACCCCCGGGCACACCCCCGGCTCCGTCTCCCCCTATATCGACATCGACGGCGTAAGGGTCCTCTTCGCCCAGGACGTTCACGGCCCTTTCATGGACGTCTTCGGTTCCGACATCAGGATGTGGCGCAAATCGATGGAAAAGCTCAAAGGTCTTCTCCCGGACGTCCTCTGCGAGGGGCACTTCGGCATCTTCAGACCCAGGGAGCGCGCCCTGGCGTATATAGACAATTATCTAAGACAGTACCGCTATTGATATTGACGCAAAACAAGTATCGGTGCGGCGTTTGCCATCCATGATGGTTTAGTGTGATGTTAAGAGGCCCTTAAACTGTCGCTCCTTTCTCAACAGAATACACCCGTAACTGCAAGACGGTGGATGTCTAGGTGTCTTCATCACAAGGGGGTTGACATCCGCCCCCGACTCCCCCATAATCTATTCTCAATGGACGAAAAGACTAAAAAAGTACTGAAGATCGCATCGGGAGATCTGCCGATAACGGAGAGGCCGTTTGACGCCTGGGCCGATAAGGCGGGAGTTAAAACCGGGGAATTGCTGAGAATCCTTAAGGATAATCTTGCCGGTGAGGCCTCGGCAAAGGGAAAGAGGGGCGCTTTGCGCCGGTTCGGGGCCGTCCTCAGCAATACCAAGAGCGGTCTTGCCGTAAACGCCATGGTGGCGTGGAAGGCGCCCCCCGACGCTGCGGACGAGGCAGGCGAGGCGATGGCCTCCTTCAAGGAGGTCTCTCACTGTTATCTCCGGGAAACAGACAGGTCGTGGCCGTACAACCTGTACACAATGATCCACGCGGAGTCGAAGGCTGCCTTAAAAAATACGGTGGCCTCCATCTCGGAAAAGACGGGGATACGCGACTTCAGGGTCCTCGAGACCGTAAGGGAGCTCAAGAAGACGAGCCCGGACTACTTTGACGATGAGGGCTAAAAATTCTTTTTAAGGAAATTTGAAGATGTCTGACAGGTACAAGGAATCTGAAAAATTTTTAAAGCGCTCCCAAGAAATAATCCCGGGGGGTGTAAACAGCCCAGTCAGGGCCTATAAATCCGTGGGGGGAACGCCTCCCTTTATCACAAGGGGGTCTGGGAGCCGAATAATCGACGCCGACGGCAACGAGTACATCGACTACGTCCTCTCATGGGGGCCCCTGATCCTCGGACACGCCCACCCCGCGGTCGTTGACGCGGCGGTGAAGTCTGTCGGAAACGGCTCGAGCTTCGGCGCGCCTACCAAGATAGAGGTCGAGTTCGCCGAAGAGGTCTTGAGACACTTTCCGGCAATGGATATGATCAGGCTCGTAAGCTCCGGGACGGAGGCGGCCATGACGGCGATTCGCCTCGCCCGGGGATACACCGGGCGGGATAAGGTCGTCAAGTTCGTGGGGTGTTATCACGGCCACGTCGACTCTCTCTTGAGCGACGCAGGGTCGGGAAAGGCGACCCTCGGAATCCCTTCCACGCCGGGCGTTACGGACGCCGCCGCAAAAGACACTATCACCGTCCCCTTCAACGACCTCGAAACCGTAAATGGAGTCTTCAATGATGTGGGAGGCCAAATCGCCGCGGTCATAGTCGAGCCGGTGCCTGGAAACATGGGCGTGGTCCCGCCGGCCGATGGCTTTCTCGAGGGCATTATCGATGCCGCCAAAAATGCGGGCGCCCTCGTGATTTTCGACGAGGTGATGAACGGCTTTCGGGTTGACTACAAGAACGGCGGAGGAGGCGCCCAGACCCTCTACAAGCTCTCCCCGGACATCACCCTGCTCGGCAAGGTGATAGGCGGCGGCTTTCCCCTGGGAGCCGTGGCCGGAAAAAAGGATATAATGGAAAAGCTCGCACCGTCTGGAGAGATATACCAGGCCGGGACGCTTTCGGGAAATCCCGTCGCCGTGTCCGCCGGACTCGCCACATTAAGGGAGCTTTACCGCCCCGGCGTTTTCGACGATATAGTAAAGAAGACGAAGGGGCTGATCGAGGGGATCCTCTCTGCGGCAAAAGAATCGAGAGTACCTTTGTGGGGGACCGCCGTTGGAACGATGGCGTCGGTCTTCTTCACGGAGGGCCCGGTGAGAAACTTCGAGGACGCCAAGGAGGCCGACGGCGGTCTCTTTAAAAAATACTTCCACGAGATGATTGAAAGAGGCGTATACCTCGCCCCGTCCCCCTTCGAGGCGCTGTTTGTCTCCTCCGCCCACACCGATGACGACATAGCCGAGACGGTTAAGGCGGCGGGGGAGGTGTTTAAATTTCTTAAAAATAGCTGATCACATCTGATTTTTTGAGGGTATTCGATAAGTGTGTATATCAAAAGGTGTGTTCTTTATGATATTTTAATTTTGATAATTTCTTAAAATGAAAACTAAAAATATAGATAGAGATTTTCCAATATTAGCAAGCTTAATTATTGTCAAAGATAAGTTCATAATATTCAATACTAATTTCAAGTAAATTTCCTATACATTTCATTAAGTCTTTAACAGTTCCATCTGATAATATAGAATCTTCTTTTGTTACAATAACACCATTTGCTATATCGTTTAAAATGTCTTCTAAATATGAAGATTGCAAATCATCCAATAAAAGCCACGTTTCTCTTTCAAAATAATCTTTTTCACATATTGGTATATAAAAATAGCCCCTAATATTATCACAAGGGGGTTGTCTTTTTGATTTAGGGGTTGTTGTCGTTAAACAAAATACACAAATGTCTTTTAAATTCTCTGTTGTATCATTAAGGATAACTATAAACTTTTTACCATATTCATGTTCTTTATGATAAAGTATTTTCCCTTTTTTAAGGGTTTTTATCCCTAACTCCAAAAAAAGCCTCCGTTTCCAAAAGTCTCTTGTACTTCTCAAGCGCCGTTTCTCTGTCTATCTTTGCATCATTATCCAATGCGAGAGTATAATCTATTAGTTTATACATCCCTAAAGTTCTTTTTGTTTTATTCCAAGGCTCGTTTTTTAAATGTGTAATTTCAACTATTTCTTCACTTTTTGCGTCTTTAAAAATATATGCCAGATCTTCCAACAATTTTAATTCTCTTCTAGAAAACACCTTTAGATTTGGTTTAATATTTGTTTTACATTTTATTCCTATTCTTTCACCTGTTTCATCATCTTTAATTGGTATTATTGACAACAATATTTCTTTAGGTGCTGTTCCCTTATTAATTTCGTTGTATAGCTTTTTGGGAACTGGGCCTTTATCCCAAGCGTAATATTCTAAATCCGTTACAGGTTTGCCTACTTCTTTAAAATTCATGAAATCAAGAAAAAAAAGCAGTTTATACATCTTGGTTTGGAATAATACCCTTTCGTTTGTATGCCTACAAAAATAAAGAAAGGCATTTATTCTTTTTTCTTTTCTTTTATCAATAATTTCCATTACTTGTTCGAGAAAGGTCTTTTGTTATGGTTATATAATAATTCTTTTTTTATATTCTATGAAATATAATACCTTTTTCAGCTAGTTATACTACTACATTCTTAAATTGTAAAAGTCAAGCACCTTCCGTACAGTATGTCCTCTCGGGGCCGCCGATTTAGGCGGCTTCCTTTGGTATCTCGTTTCTTT
>JAFGIX010000034.1 GCA_016929395.1 Candidatus Zymogenus saltonus | reverse complement strand
GACAGCATAGACCCTCGATCAAGCCAGGAATCTCAATTTATGTCATTCCCGCGTAAGCGGGGATCCAGCATTTGTCATTCCCGCGTAAACGGGGATCCATATATATATGTCATTCCCGCGTAAGCGGGAATCCAGTAAAAATATCCTTCTGGATTCCCAATCAGGTCGGGAATGACAGCATAGACCCTCGATCAAGCCAGGAATCTCAATTTATGTCATTCCCGCGTAAGCGGGAATCCAGTAAAAATATCCTTCTGGATTCCCGATCAGGTCGGGAATGACAGCATATACTCCTAATCAAGTTTGAAACGACAGGATGGATTCCCGGTGCTGCCGGAAACAACAAAGCGGAAAGCAATTTGAAAAATCAGGAAATCCCCCCTACACCTTTTTCACCCTCACGAGGAGCAAAAGCCCCCTTTTAAACAAAACCCACGGATCGGCCCCCGAAATGACATTGCTTACTCCGAGGGGCGAAAACTGCGCGAGGATGGCGTCCGAGAGGGGGTATTTGAGATCGTTGGTAATTACGCCCTCCGCGTCCCCCTTCAGCGAGATCAGGGAGACAGTCTCTCCCACATCCCCCTCTATCCTGTTTTTTATCCCTGCGTCGAGGAGTGTGATCTCCTGATACTCATCGACGATTTTCGCCTCGACCTTCTTTCTTCTTTTGCCGTTCTCGCTCTTCGTCCTTATCAAAAGCGAGAGGTTTGCAAGGGCGTGGTCCACCCTGCCGCCCAACGCCCCCAGGATTACTATCTCGTCCGCACCTTTTTTAAGCGCAACGTCGAAGGCGAGCTCCGTATCGGTGGAGTCCTTCTCGGCCGGCTCCCGAATGATCTCCAAATCCCCCCCGCTTTTTTTGAGGCGCCGTAGACTGGCGAGATCGGCCTGGTCGATGGAATCCATATCGCCGATAATGACCGTAGGGGTGCCCTTGGGGATGCCGAGCTTAAGGAGCGCCCCGCCGCCGCTGTCCGCCGCGACGATAAGATCGGCCCCGTCAACGAAGCCTCTGCAGAACTCGGGGTCCCCATAGTAGCTATAGGTTCCGCCGGAAAGGATAACCGCCCGCATAGTTCACCCGCTTAAACCACCCTCATCAAAAACATAGCTGAAATGTATTTACAATATTTATCTCTATCTGCCAACCGTCTCCATCTTTCCCTTATTTTTACAGAACCCTTTGTAAAACAGAAATGACCACTATCACACAAAATTATTGATAATTGTCACAAAAGACAACTTTTAATCAAAAAAAATCCCAATCCCTCCAGTCGTCGCTTAATACCCGGCCCGAAAAACCATCCTCATAAAACCGAATCCTTAATCGATAATCCATCCCGAACAGGAGCCGTCTCAATGAAGCCCGTCCTAAAAAAACCCATCACATCTTTTTGCCCAAGGCCCCCCTCGCCATGACAAGGGGCACAACAACGACGGCGCTCAGGATGTAATTCGGAACCATGTACCCTGCGTTATACACCATCGAGTAGATGAGAACGCTCGATCCCTCCGGGGCGTACTGCGCAAAGAAGACGATCCCGGATATTACATGAACGATATACCTCAAGAGACTGCCGAGGGTGGCAACCAGTATCGATGCAAACACGACATGCTTATAGTCGAAGGTCTCGTCCGCCTTTCTTATCGGGATCAATGTCGATAAAAAACCGCCCACCCCGAGGACGGTAAAGGCGAGGGGATAATCGAGGACCAGCTGTACGGGATGGATGATGTACGCCCCGAAGAATAGCTGGCCTATACCCATCAGCAGTCCGGCCGCGCACCCCGCAAGGCCGCCGTGTATAATCGCGATATAGAAGACGGGAACCATCTCCAACGATAAAGAGCCGCCCTGAGGAAGCCTGTAGAGCTTCAACATCGACAGGCCTATCGCCAACGCCGCCGCCAGGGCGATCTCAACCAACAATACGACCCGTTTTGTCTCAATTCTTCCTTCCATAAAAAAACCCCCTTTTCTCGGGGGGGTCGGCAAAGAAAATGAACCTTTAGAAATCTTGAACAGAAAAGGGCCTTAGGAAAAACTCCGGCCCCTCCTCGCCCACGACCGAAAATATCTTATTGCCCACTCTTCTTTCCCATACTTCCTGCCCCCTTTACTCACATCCTCCATCCTCCACTTAATTTTCCATCCCCCCATTTATCTTACAATCCCCCCCTCGGTCTTGGGCTTCACTTCCCTCCGCCGGTATTACCCGGATCAGGTTCATAGGGTTGTCATTAGACTCTCAGCCGAAACACCCCTAGTGAAAATAATTTTTGAAAGATCATCTCATTTATTTCTTTAAATATATCGCCATATATGCTAAAATGTCAAGAACAAAAGGGGGTCGCCAATAAGGTTGTTATGATATTGTGGGGGTGGCAAAAAAAACTGTGATGAGATTGTGAGGGTGGTAAAAAAGATCGGGGGGGGTCGGGAGAAGGATTGTGGCGAGATTTTGAGGATGGCAAAAAGTTCGGGGGGGTGACAAAAGATCGGGGTTGGAAAAAAAGTTTGAGTGAACCAAAAAAGGTTGGCGTGCATCAAAATATTAGGAGGGTAGGTAAAAAAAGATTGGGGGGCTGTAAAAAGATTGGGGGGGCGGAAAAAAATCAGGGGATGCCAATAAAGATTGATAATATTACTTGAAATAGACAGGATAGCTAATTAGTTAAAAATCTGAACAGGAGGAAGAGACATGGCACAAGCTTCATGCACCGTTTCCGCAAAAGAGCTCTGGACACCATCGGATAAACTCTCCCCGAGGATAAAAAAGCTCAGGGATGAATATTGGAACTTCAAGGGAAGAGATTACTTCAGAAACGAGGTTATGCCCTTTACCGACGGGATGCCCTGGGACGTGGTGTTCCCGTACCACAGGTTTGCCGTGGTTCCGGAGGTATATCCTTTTGTACCCTGTTTTTCTGACAGCCTTCTGGCGTGCGCCAAGAAGGTCGACGTCAAAAACGGATTCTTCAACATGTCGCTCCCCAAGAGGAGGGCGACCTTTCTAAACAAGGTCGCAAAGAGCTACCTTCCGGTAAATATACTGGACGGGGAATTGATAGTCGGGGGACAGTTCAACTCCGCCATGTCAGGCTCTCTCACCAAGGGGGAGGCAAAAAAGTGGAAGAAGCTGCACGACAAGTGGTGGAAGAGGGCGAAGCGTGCAAACGACCTCGGAGTCGGAAACTCCGGCATAACCCCCGGCCACCTCATCCCGAATTACGTAAAGGTCCTGAAGAAGGGCTTCAAGGGGCTGACCGAGGAATACAAGGCGGAGATAAAGAGGTCCAAGGACAAAAATAAGATAGATTACCTCGAAGCGATGATCACAGCGGCCGAGGTGCCCAAGATACTGGCAAACCGCTACGCCGACGAGGCGGAGAGGCTCGCCAAGGAGACGAAGGACAAGAAAAGGAAGGATGAGCTCCTCGAGATAGCAAGGATATCGAGAAAGGTCCCCTGGGAACCCGCCGGATCATTCCACGAGGCACTCCAGTCGTTCTGGATGACCCACATGCTTGTTATGACCGACGAGTCTTATCCCGGCCCCGGCCTCTCCCCCGGCAGGATAGACCAGTACCTCTATCCCTATTATAAAAAGGATATAGACAATAAAAAGATCACGAAGAGTGAGGCGAAGGATCTCCTGGAGTGCCTCTGGGTAAAGCACAACTACGTCTACGATTACCAGGGACGCATCGGCGAGAACCAGGGAATTTCCGCCGGCTTCGGCCAGCTGATCACCATCGGGGGTCTCGACGAGAATTACGAGGACGCCTCAAACGAGCTTACCTGGCTGATTCTCGACGTGATCGAGGAGATGAACCTCCTCGAGCCGAAGCCGAACATCAGGATCCACAACAAGACCCCGGACAAGCTCCTTAAGAGGGTCTCCGAGATGCTCGCCGGCGCACAGGGATCGCCCTTTCTCATCAACTTCGACGAGAACTCGATAAGGGGCCTCAAGTGGCAGGGCCTCCCGGAAGAGCGCCTCTGGGACTACGCCCCGGTGGGGTGTCTCGAAAACACCCTCCAGGGAGATGACCGCTCGGGCACCGTGGACGTAAACCTCAACATCGCAAAGGCGGTGGAGCTTGTCCTAAACAACGGCAAGGATATGGCCACCGGCGAGAGGATCGGCCCAAAGACCGGAAACCCGGAGAAGTTCAAAACCTTCGACCAGTTCATGGACGCCTTCAAGACGCAGCTTAGGGCCATCCTCGAGGAGCTTATCGATATTTACAACATCTCCGACGAGATGAGGTCCAAGTACGAGCCGACGGTCTACCTCTCCACCTTGGTCGACGGCTGCGAGAAGAAGGGAAGAGACGTCAACAACGGCGGTCCGGAGTACAACTACATCACGGTGGAGGGAATTGCCCTCGCCACGGCGGCCGACTCGCTTGCCGCCGTCAAGAAGCTGGTCTTCGAGGATAAGAAGTTCTCGATGGCCGAGCTCATAAAGGCGATAAAGGACAACTACGAGGGGCACGAAAAGATGAGGCAGACCCTGATGAACAAGGCCCCGAAGTTCGGAAACGACGACGATTACGCCGACCCGATAGCGAGGGAGATATCGAGATTCTGGTGTACGGAGACCACAAAGCACACATCCCCCGCCACGGGGAGAAAATACCGCGCGGGATACCTCTCCTGGAACTACTGGATCGCCTACGCGCCCTCGACGGCGGCTACCCCGGACGGCAGAAGGAAGGGGGATTTCCTCTCCAACGGCATAGGCCCCGTAAACGGCGCCGACACCAAGGGCCCCACGGCAGTAACCATGAGCGTGGGCAAGCTCGGCCTGGAGACCGCCCCCAACGGCGACTCCCACACCATAAGCTTCTCCCCCTCCCTCGTCAGAGACAATGAGCGGATAGAGAAGCTTATGTCGTTCTTGAGAACCTACAACGAAAAGGGGGGTACGGCCCTTCAGGTAAACATCATAGACTCGGAAACCCTTAAGCAGGCCCAGAAGAAACCGGAGGACTACAAGAACCTCCTTGTCAGGATAACCGGATACAACGCCTATTTTGTCTCCATCGGGAGGGCAATGCAGGACGAAATCATCGCAAGGGTCGCGAAAGAGCTGTAGAAGTGACAAAGGGAACTGTTTTTAACATCCAGCGTTTCTCCACCGAGGACGGCCCCGGGATAAGGACGACGGTATTTGTAAAGGGATGCCCCTTAAAGTGCCTCTGGTGCCACAACCCTGAGGGGATAAATCCAAAGCCGGAGCTTATGTGGTACGGCGTCCGCTGCATAGCGGCGCTCGACTGCACCGAGGTCTGCCCCGAGGGGGCGCTTGAGCTCACCCCTAACGGCATGGTTATAGACAGGGTAAAGTGCACAGCGTGCGGCCTCTGCGAAAAGGCGTGCCCTTCGGCGGCGCTGGAGGTCATCGGCAAAGAATACACCGCGGAGGAGATATTCGAGGAGGTCGCAAAGGACGAGGCCTTCTACAGGAACTCCGAAGGCGGCGTGACCCTGGGGGGCGGAGACCCGGCGATCAATCCCGATTTTTCTGCCGAACTCCTTCGCCTCTGCAAGGGAGCGAATATCCAAACCGCCATCGACACCACCGGGGTCTTCAACAGCAGCACCTATGATAAAATCCTCCCCTTTGTCGACCTCATTCTCCTCGACCTAAAACAGATGGACGAGGAGCTCCACAAGAAGACGACAGGGGTAAACCTTGTAAATATCCTCAAAAACGCCGAGATATTCGGCAAGGGCAAAATCCCTATCTGGGTAAGGACGCCGATAATCCCGGGGATGACCGACCAGGAGGAAAATATAAAGAGGGTGGCCAAGTTCATCGCCGACAAGATGCCGGCCGTAGTGCGCTACGAGCTCCTGGCCTTCAATAACCTCTGCACCGATAAATACAAGAGGCTGGACCTCAAGTTCGCCCTCGAAGACACGCCCCTGATGGAAAAAGACACCATGGAGCGGCTCGCCGATATCGCCACAAGCGAAGGTGTAAAAGACGTCCGGTGGTCCGGGGCGACCAGGCTCGAAGACGAGGGCGAATAAACGCTGGGGGGGGTTGGGTCAATAATTGGGGGGCGGCCGAAATTTTAGGAGTAGGTTGAAAGATTGTTTTGGGGTTGGCCGATATTTTGTTGGGGGGTGGGCGAAATTTTTGGTGGTGGGTGATAGTCTGATGGGGGGGGTGGCAATTGGTGGGGAGGGGTGACAATTCGTAGTGGGGTGGCAATTGGCAGGGACGGTGGGCGGTAATTTTAAGGATGGAGGGGGATTCAACACCTTATTAAGGTGTGCGGGATGTTGGTCTTAATATCAAGGAGTTGCTTTACAAAACGCCTGTCTCGGATCAAAGGCCGGATTTTTGAAAAACTTGGAAGATCGACCTTAAAGTTTAAAGTGATATAGATTTTTTATACCAGACTATTTATGGGAGAAATATTATGTTCCTGCCCGAAGAGCTCTATAATCTATACTCCGAGCCGATGATAGCCAAGTTCATGGCGACGCTGGACGTAGATGGAAAACCGAACATCGCGTTTATCGCCTCCATCGACACCTGGGAGCCGAAAGCAGACTTCCTCATCTTCGGCGAGTTCCTGATGTGGAAATCCCTCGACAACCTCAAGGCCAATAAGAAGGTCGGAACCATGGCGGTTAACCTCGAACTCAAGTTCGGCCAGATCAACGGTGACTTCAACGACGATTTCAAAAACGTAGGCCCCTACTTCGACAGGATCGCCTACAACGACATGTTCCGCTACAACTCCTACACGAAGATCAGAAAGGCGGGCACAATCAAGATAAAGGAGCACTACCCGGTAAAGAAGATCGGCAAGCTCGAAATCGTGGCGGACTTGTTCGCAGTAAAGGGGAAGAAGGGTAAGCTAAAGGGAGACAAGGGGGTCGAGATACCGCTGACCGTAAAGGAGAAATTCGACCAGATGCAAGCGATAAAGGCGGTCGCCTTCGTCCCGGAGGGAAAGGAGTACCCCTTCATTCTCCCGGTGATGTCCCTCTACCCGATAGACATGAAGTCGATGGCGTTTAAGGTCTCCGCCTCCAACCCGGAGCTCAAGAAATTGAAAAACGGCCAGGAGGTAGCGTTAATGGTCTTGACCATGGACCCGATTGCGTATCAGGTAAAGGGGACGGTAGACTCCTTCGACGGCAAGCTCGGAAAGATCGTGATCACCGAGGCCTTCAGCTCCTCGCCGCCGCTTGCGGGAAAAAAGATCGCTTAAAAGACAAATTCTTCAACGAAAAAAAGGGGGTGAGCAGAACTCGCCCCCTTTTTGGTAAACAGCCTAAAAAAACCACCTTACCTCTCATCAACACCATTCCCCTTATACCTTACATCTTTAAAAATCCTATCAGCCAAGGCTTTTTTCACTCCCCCTGATACTCCGACCCGTTTCTTTAAGACGTATCAATTACTGCTTTACATCGCCGGACTTTTATACCACACCGTCTGCACTTATTATGACCATATTGAAAATCCCGCCCTTCCCGACCTCAGGAACAAAAACGATTACGGAAACCGCGTAACTTCGAGAGATCGGGCCTTCGCTCGGAGAGCGGTATATTTGGCCCCATGTAAAATATCAAAGAGATTTGTTCACCTCATCAAGGACCGTCCTGGCGTCCGGGGCCATCTTGAAAAAGCCCTCTAACTTCTCGCAGGAGTAGTCGCCGCAGTGGCCGCAGTTCTCGACCCCCCTCTCCACCCCGCACGCCCGAATCGCGCACTGGGCGCAGTGGGCGCATTTCTTCCCGGCAACCAGGCACCCGTCACACCAGACGTCGTCGACCCTGACATCCACCCCGTACTGCTTTGCCCACATCTCGGCGGTCTCCCTCGCCTTCGCCTCGTCGTTCGCCTGTGTCGCAAGGTAAGCGGGACACCCGGTGCAGATTAATCCACAGAACGCTATCATCTTTTCAGCTGAATCGGCCATCTTTACACTCCACTAAATAAAAAACCAAAAAGCGCCAAATTTAAAAAATCAACACTCTCAATTTATAAATGATCAGTCCTGGCCCCCCGCCGACCCCTCTTCGTACAGTTCAAGCCTCTCCCCGTAGGCGGTCTCGAACCTGATCTTTTCCCCCGGCGTGCCCTTGCCGCTTAGAAGCTCCACGGCCTCCCTCTGGACCTTCACCGCTATATCAATCATCTCCGCCCCGTATAGGGCCGCGGCCAGCGTTTCGAGGTTACGGTGGTTCCTATCGATCTTCACCGCCTTCTCCGCGTAGCCCAACGCCGTCCTGCCGTCTCCGGCCTCGTCCGACAGGGAGACCACCGCCATCCCCCGGTACGCCTCCGCAAAATTGGGGGCGAGCTTCACCGCCCTCTTGAAATCCCGCATGGCAAAATCATACTGCACAAGGCCGCAAAAGGCGAATCCCCTTCCGCAGTAAGCCGCCGCAGATTCGCCCTTCAGCCCTATCGCTGTGTCGAAATCGTTTAGAGCCCCCTTGTAATTCCCGTCAATATTTTTCAGCCCTCCCAAAAGAAGGTGGTATTCGGAAATGTTCGGGTCTATCTTGACGGCGCTATCAGCATCCTTTCCGGCGTCTGCGTATATCCCCACATCGAGACGGGCAAGCGCCCTGAAATAATATGCGTCCTTGGATCCGGGGGCAAGGGCGATGGCCCGGTCAAGATCGGAGACCGCCTCCCCGTATCGCTTGAGGGAGAGATAGGCCCTTCCCCTCTTGCACAAGACCACCGCGATTTCATTCCCGACGGGGGTCTCACCAAGCCGCTTCGTGTAGAGATCGACCGCCTCGTCAAATTTGCCCGCCTCAAAGGCGGCGTCTCCCAGCTCAACGGGGGAAGGCTCTCCCTCCTGGCCGAAAAGCGCAAGGGGCGCAAACGTCAGGGAAAACAGGACGACCAAAAATATTAAAGGCCGGCGAAGGTATCTTTCGCCCATGATTGTCTCCAAAAAAATTGCCGCTATAATATCAGACCATCTTGCCGTTATCGAAGGAAATCAGCCTGTTCAGCATAAAACTCACTTCATCTCCTTCGCCGCGGAGATCATGTGGTAGCGGCCGATCTGCTCCAACGTCACTATCCCAAGGAGCTTCTCCCCGTCCATAACCGGCATCATTGTGATCCCCTTTTCCGTCATCGTCTTGTAGAGGGAGATGAGCTTCTGCTTCTCGGTCGTCGTCGGAAACTCCCTCTCCATGAGATCCGCCACCCTCTCCGACTCCCTCCCCTCGTTGATCCCCTTGATTATCGAATCCCTCCTCAAGATTCCCACGAGCCTGTCGCCGAAAAGGACAGGAAAGTCCCCCTGAAGGGTGCGTAGGAACAGGTCGGACGCGGTCTTCAGAGTGTCCCCCGTGTTGAGCGAGATATAGTCCTTGAAGACCACCTCCTTGACCTTGACGTCCGAGAGGGCGTGCCTTATCGCCCACATCCTGTCCTCCGCCTCCGCCCCCAAATAGATAAATACGGCAATCAGGGCGAGCCACCAGTTGTTGTTGTAGAATATCCCGAAGAAGAAGAGCAAAACGGCGAAGAACTGCCCGATGAAGACGGCAATCTTGGTCGCTTTGAGGTGACTCATGAAGAGATTCATCACGCCCCTCAACACCCTTCCCCCGTCCATGGGAAAGGCGGGGAATATATTGAAGACCGCAAGGATAATGTTTATCCAGAAGAGGTTGAGGATGATGTGTCCCTCGAACAGGGAGGCCTCGTCGAGGGGCGCTATGGGGATATCCCCGAAGTAGATGAAGACGTACAAAAAGCCGGCGATGACGAAGCTCATCACCGGGCCGGCAATGGATATAAATATCTCCTGCCTCGAATCCTCCGGTATGTCGTCCATCTGGGCCATCCCGCCTATGGGGAGAAGCGTAATGCTCCTGACGCCGTGACCGTAGTGCCGGGCCACCAGCGAGTGGGCCAGCTCGTGAAAGACCACGCAGACGAAAATGAGTATAACAAAGAGGACGCCGTAAAGCGCCCGGGAGACGTCCTTTCCTGAGAGGGCTACGAAGGCGAGGAGGATCAAGAACGTAACATGGACCTTTATCGGAATCCCGAAGAGGCTCCCTATCTTAAACGACCACTTCAACTTCAACTCCGTTAAAAAGGCCAGAATTTCGTATATAAGAAAACGTCTATCCCAACGATCTAAAACTCGGGCAGGGAGTTCGAGTAGTCCCTTATCTCCTTTATCACCCTCTTTACATCCTCCTCGTTCTCCCCCATCGCCCTGATTACCAGCCGCTTTGCGCCGTAGGTGGGATAGGAGCCTACGGAGACCTTCGGGAAGTCCTCGTTCAACTTCGTAAGCAGGTGGGCTATCCTCGCCTCCACCTCCGAGAGGACAACCTCATCTACAAACCTACCCCCTCTCGGCTTTATATACACCCCCTCTATCTCGGAGGTGAAGATCGTCTTCAGCTCCTGGGGGACGCCCGGGAGGATGAAGATGCGAGTGTCCTTTTTCATTAACGTCACGCCGGGGCAGAAACCCGCCTTGTTTTCGAGCACCACCGACCCCTCGATCACCGTGGCCATCTTCAGTATCGCCTCGTTGACCTCCATCTTGATATTGATGTATCCCTTTTCGTACATGTAGTTTCCGAGGTACTCCATATGCTTGAGCGCCTCATCCGAGACGACGAGCCCCTTCCCCAGGGCGTCGGCCACGGCCGACATCGTTACATCGTCCGGCGTGGCGCCCAGCCCCCCGCACACGAAGAGGAAATCGACCTTCGGGAAGTCGCCCTCGATAAACCTGACAATCCACTTTCCTATCTCGTTAACATCGTCGGACAGGACAACGACATTCTTCAGCTCGCACCCGAGGAAGAAGAGCCTCTTGGAAAGCCAGTGGGTGTTGGTGTCCAGGACGTGCCCCGAGAGGAGCTCGTTCCCTATGGTCAATATTATCGAAGACAAGATCCCTCCAAAAAAAGGATTTATTGAATTTCAAATCAGTCTGCGCCTATCTTCAATGGGCCCCACGTTTAATATCCCCCCTCAAACCCTCCGGGCGATCAACTGCGCCGCGCCCCTCATCAATCCCTCCTCGAAGGTCGATCCCTCCCTGTAGTAGAGGATTTTAAATTTTCGCCCCCCCGAAACATTCAACACTAATCCGAGGATCTCGTTCGGATCCAGATAGTGGGCTGGGTTACTCTTCTCGCCGAATCCGCCGTGCTCCCTGGTAAAGGTCTCGAAGACGAGATACCCCCCCTCCTTTAGCCCCGCCGCCATCTTCGGAATAAGCCCCCTGTCGAGATAGTAGAAATTTACTATGAGATCGTAGCGGCCGGGGGCGATCTCGAAATCTCCGAGGTCGGCCTCTATCAGGTTGAGGTTTTCAACCACCTCCTCCCCCCGTTCTTCGGCGAAGGCCCGGGCCATCTCAATTCCCGTTTTAGAGTTGTCCACCGCATCTACGATAAACCCGTGCTCGGCCAAAAAAACGGAGTTTCTCCCTGGGCCGCAGGCTATGTCCAGCGCCCACTTTCTGCCACCCTCGTCGTCGACCACGCCGCCCCCGAAGAGGTGGATATTTTCCGCCAGGAGGCGCGACGGCCTCCTCCACTTCTCCGGATCGTCCTGGGCGAACTGCTTGTCCCAGCGGGTCGGCTCTTTAAGGGAGACATCGTTCTCATTCGACATAATCGGAGACTTAAAAAAACATTGTTTTTTGTTTTCATCGATAGAATAACACAAGGGGTGATAAAATCAAAATAAAAATCGACGACGGGGAATCGGCGGGAAATAAATAGAAAAGGGCGGGAAAGGGGTATTTCACCTTTATGAGAACGGATATATTATTCACGGCTTGATAGGGAATCCATTTTTATGCTGTCATTCCCAACCCGATTGGGAATCCAGAAAAATATCAAGCTGGATTCCCGTTTTCACGGGAATGACATATACGCTGTCACTCCCG